>DASTFP010000168.1:0-14250 GCA_035719865.1 Terrimicrobiaceae bacterium
TTCGTTCGGTGATCCTTGGCGCAAGGAGATTCTCGGCCGTCGACGCCTTTGAATCGCAGTATCGTCTTGCTGCGCTGACGCGAGATTCCGAGAAGACTTGGGAATCCCTCGACGCGATCCTTCTGCCTTCAGCCGGCACGATTTACACCATTGAACAAATGTTGGCCGATCCTATCCAGCTCAATACGAATCTCGGCCGGTATACCAATTTCATGAACCTCCTGGACCTCTGCGGCGTTGCTGTTCCAGCCGGTTTTCGCTCGGATGGCGTCCCTTTCGGCGTGACCTTTTTTGCGCCCGCCTGGCGGGAGCCTACGCTCTTCAGGCTCGCTCAAGAATTCGAAGGTTAGATAGTCCGAGACGATCTTTCCGAAATCGCCGCCGCTCGGTCCTCGCGGTTGAAGACAAGCTTGAGTGTGCTCAATGAGGCTGAGAAAAGGTCGTATCGGAAACTACGGGCCAGCGGAGTACGCAAAAGGCAAGAATGCATTTGCGTGGGACAGAAGGAATTCGTTATGTAAGGAAAAGTCCCGTTCTCCTGTTCTCAAAATGGCCGCGTTTCATACCAGCAGCGATGGCAACCTTAGAATTCTGGCAGTCTCCGGGCGGCTGGACTCGCAGAGCAGGAAGGACTTGAGAGATACGATACAATCCTTGCTGGAGGGCGAGAATTCGGGTGATGTGCTCGTTGACCTGGAGCGGCTCGATTACATGGCCAGCGCGGGCTTTAGAGAATTGTTTCTCGCCGGCCGGCAGGTCAGCCGCCAAGGCGGTCGCCTTGCGGTTTGTTCGCTACGGGGTGAGGTAAAGCGAGTCTTCGAACTGGCGTGTTTCGACACGGCCTACCCGGTTTTCGATACCCGGCACGAGGCCCTCGCGTACTTTAAGGCGCCGAATCCGGCAGTTTGACCGACCGCCCCCGCCGCTGCTGAATCGAGGAGAGCGACCATGAAAATTCCGCTTGCCGTGGTCGGTGCTCACTTGCGGGGCCAGCCTTTGAACTACCAACTTCTCGAGCTTGGAGCCGAGTTTGTCGGGCAGACTTTCACGGCTCCGGTCTATCGGCTGTTTGCTCTGGCGAATACGTCACCTCCCAAGCCGGGGATGATTCGCTCTGAGAACGGGGCGTCCATCGAGATTGAAATCTGGCAACTGAGGGCCAAGGAATTCGGGATGTTCGTCGCTGCAGTCCCTTCTCCCCTGGTAATCGGAAATATTCGACTGGCGTCGGGCGAGTGGGTGAAGGGCTTTCTGTGCGAGGAGATCGCGCTTGTCGGCGCATCAGAAATTACGGACTTCCGTGGGTGGCGCGCCTACCTGGCTTCGTTCTGAGCCGGCTGTTTTTCTGACCCTTTTACGAACGCTAGAATTTTCTGATTGTCACCTTTCGCTGCCGATACAACCCGGAGAAAGTCAGCGGGATGGAGGCCATGTTCTCTGAGAAAATGGCGGTCTCCGCCGCAACAGTACATAATGTCATGGCAAAGCGCGCCCCCGAGAAAGCAATGAGCTTTCTCGATGATTCGTGGCAGCCAGGGGATGCCTTCGAGTGTCGTACGCTTCGACGGCAACTGATCAGCGCGAATCTCCTGCATATTTTCCACGCCCTGTTGTTCAAAGAGAAAGTGGTCCCGGCGCGCTGCGGCGATAAGAAGGTAGGTTTCCCAATCGGGTTCGCCGCTGGTTACAAAGTCCTCGGCGTAGTCATAAACATTGATGGGTCTCAATCCAACCGACGCAAGGAATCTCGTCTCATCCTCGGTAAAGTAGGTGGTATCATCGCGGTTGCCCGCTCGATACAGCGAGATGGCCTTATCGTAGACGGCGCGAAGCCTCTTCGTCCAAGGTTTCAATTCCATAAGCCTAACCAACCATGTTGGCCGATGATTTGAAGGGGATTTTTGCCAGGGACAATCGATAAATCCCAAGCGGTGCTGTCGTTGTAGCGGCGGTCTGCGACCGCCGGAAGAGGAATTTTGCGGCGGTCATAGACCGCCCCTACACGGTCGGCGATGAGGAGAGGTGCCTGATCGGCCTACCAGGAGTAGTGGACCGAATAGGTCAGCGTTTTCTCCTCGTCCGGCTCGAGCTTCACACGAAACTCGATCTTTTGCGCATCGAGCTTCGAGAAGACATCCGAATGCTGGCGGATCTCCCAGTTGACCCAGCGAAACAGGTGCTCGACGACACGCACTTCAACGGCCTCCTTTTTTCTGTTACGCAGAACGATTTCGAAAGATTCGTCCGCCCAGTTGTTTGAGCTATCCACTTTGAACGCCGTCCGCTTGCGCTCGCCGACGATGTCGAAAGCGTTGCCCACGTAGACACGAACCACCTCGTCTTTCGGGGTATGGTCGATATTATTCTCTCCGACGAACTCGAGTTGTCCGTCTTCATCGCGCTGGTAGAATCTTAAGCGTCCCTTCGGCAGGGGAATGCCGAGACCGTTCTCTTTCGAATTTTTGAACTCGCGCATGACCCACACCTTCGGATTCGATTCGGCGCCGATGCTGTCGTTCTGCCTGAGAAAATTTGCGTCGTAGCCGCGCCAGCGATTCCAGTCGAACAGGGCGCCGTCGTAAACGTAGATCCGCTCGGAGTTGACTCCCGATGCGCGCACGAACTCGACCTGCTTGGTTTCGCGATCCCGAAGTGTCAACGAACGATGGAGCGTGTAGAGATGATACTCGTCAAAGGACTTCTCAGTCACCGGGGGGCCGGCGTCTTCCGCCACGGCGGCTTTTGCAGCGGCTCGGAAGACCTCTCTCTGGTCTCTCTGAATCTTGCTGACGTCGCCGGCCATTAGTTTGACGCGCGCGTCCTCGAAGCTCTTGCCGCTCTGGTTATCAATCGTCACCCAGCCAATGACGTCGAGTTTGCCGCCGTCTTGAGGGGCCACGAGATTGTAGTCAGCCTCCCAACTCATTCCTCCGGAAATGTAACAGAGCTCAGCGTCCAAATTGCCCGAATCGCTGGACTGCAATTGCCAGCTCAGTTCGGGCTTGAGGATTGTTTGGTCCGCTAGCGCGGGAAAGAGCGGCATTCCCGGCAGCCGAAACTGAAGCCGACCCTCCACTTCGATGATCGGTTCCGCGGTATTCCCCGCCATGGTGGCCTGCGATTGGTAATAGGCTTCGCCGTAGCGACGCATCGCCCCGGGATTATGGGGGATGTAGCCGCTCCGGATTACCCGCCCCCTGACCACGCGGTCAGGCTTTTGCGGCTCGGTCACGATGAAATCAAGCTCCTTGCCCTCGAAGAGAGAGAGCATCATCGTCTGATTGACTGGATCGTTGCGAAAACTTTGCTCGAGAATCTGAATCTGCGTTTTGCCCGAGGGATCGCGAAGGATTACAGACTCCGGTTCGAGATGAACGCTGATATCTGCGAACTTCACCTCATTGACCCCTGCCTTCAACTCCAGGGGGATCTTCTCCCGCACGACGGCGAAGTTTTGATTGTAAATGGTGAGCGCCGGATCCGCGGCGAGCGCGGTGAGCGGGAGGAGCAAGAGAAACGGTATCTTCATGAAGTGCTGTTTCAGCGTTAACGGCGCTGAGGAGCAAAACTTAGCCCGAAAATCGCAGCAACTCGGATCCGAATTGATCAAAAGTTCTCAAGCACCTCAGCGGCAGTCTTGAAATGCATCTTGGCCACCCCGGCGAGCGCTTCGCGTCCACCGGTTTCGACGATTTTCCGGGCAGCTTCCTTTACGGGGACGGAGACCCCTCGGGGAAGCAGTAATCCGAGCCTCTTTCCAGCGGTTCCGAGCCAGTCGATGAACTTTTCGCGGGCTAGAATGGAAGCGGCGGCGACCGCGTAGTCCGATTCGGCTTTGGTCCTTTGGTCGAGGAGAATGCTGCGGCCCTTTTGCATGAGCGCGCGCTGAAGCACGCGAACATCGGCAAACTTGTCCGAAAGAGCGCGCGGGCATTCCGGCCTGGCGGCGCAGAGATTCTCGATGACCCGGGCGTGCCCCCAAGCGAGCAGGCGGTTGAGGTTGCCGATCTTCAGGAAAAGGGCGTTATAGCGGTCCGGTCCGATGGTAACGACGCTTTGCGCCGCGCCGGATTTGCGGAGGGCACTCGCGAGATCCCGGATGCGTTTGTCGGATGAAATGCGTTTACTATCGGTGATCCCGAGTTCCTGGAAGCGGCGGGCGAGATCGCGATCGACGTACACTCCCGCGATGACCAGCGGGCCGAAGAAATCGCCTTTGCCGCTCTCGTCGATCCCGAAGTGCGGCTCAAACATTTCGGGGTTGAGCACCTCCTCGTAGCCGAGTTTCGCCTCGCCAAGAATGTCCGGCTCCAGGCGGAAGCGCACGAAATCCTCGGTGCCACGACCCTGGATGACCGCCTTGGGTCCTTTTTCGTAGACGGCAACCGTGAGTTTGTCCTTTTGGGCCAAGTAAAGCGTATAGGGACGCGTTTCGAATTTGTATCCCTCTTCCTGCAGCAGGCGTTTCAATTTGGCGGCTTGCAGCGGTGTCAGCAGAGTAGTGTAAAGAGTGATGGCTTTTTCGGGCACGGGAGGAATCAATAAAGCGCAGGCACGCCGGGACAAAGAGGAAAAAATCCGGCGCAATCTGCACCGTTGGTTCAAGCGGCACCGGCGCGAGCTTCCGTGGCGCCAGACTCGCGACCCCTACGCGGTCATGGTGTCGGAATTCATGCTGCAGCAGACAACCGTGGCGGCGGTGCTTCCGTATTTCGAACGCTGGATGGCGAAGTTCCCGACCCTCCAGACACTTGCTCAAGCGCCTCCGGAAGACGTGCTCTTGCTCTGGCAGGGGCTGGGATACTACACCCGCGCCCGGAATTTGCACCGGGCCGCCAAGTTGATGATGGAAACGGGAGGCGGGAAAGTCCCGCATACCACAGAGGCGTTGCGTGACTTGCCAGGAGTTGGCCTTTACACTGCGGCCGCCATCATGGCTTTTGCGTTCGATGCGCCGGTGCCGGTGATCGACGCGAACGTCGCGCGAGTACTCGCCCGAATGCGCAATTGGAGAAAACCTGTGGATGACGCGGCCGGGCGAGCATTTCTGAGAGACGCGGCGGGCAAGCTTTTGCCAAAAACGAATGGCCGCCTGCACAATTCCGCACTGATGGAACTAGGAGCGTTGATCTGCGTTGCCCGCAACCCGCGATGTCAGGAATGTCCAGTTCGCGGCGATTGCCGGGCCCAGGCGCCGGAGTTGCTGCCGGCGAAGCGCCCACGGGCTAGAGTTGAGGCGGTTTCCGAGTCACGGGCCTTCATTCTCGAACAGGGAAAATTGTGGCTGGAGCCGTCCCCGGGGCCTCGCTGGCACGGTCTCTGGCTGCTTCCCCATTCGGAATCCCCGAAGTCTCCGCCCGATCACGTGGAAACATACTCAATCACGCGCTTTCGCGTGACCATGGGTGTCCACGCGGAGCCTCGGAGGGGTCCTCCATTGAGAGGATTTCTTCCCCGGGCGTTGCCGCCAATGCCTTCGCCGCATCGGCGCGCAGTTGCGGCGATGCTTACTAGAGTTCATACTGCTGCGTGATGACTTCCGAGATGATCGGCCTCGTTCCCGATGCCCACGGCCACTTTGGGCCGTATGGGGGCAGGTTCGTTCCGGAGACCCTGGTTAGCGCCCTCGATGAGCTGGACGTGGAATACCAGAGGGCCCGCGTTGACCCGGCGTTCCGCAAAGAATTCTCCTATCTTTTGGGCGACTACTGCGGGCGGCCGACACCTCTCTATTTCGCCGAGCGGCTTACCCAACGCCTTGGCGGAGCCAAGATCTACCTGAAGCGCGAAGACCTGCTGCATACCGGGGCGCACAAGATCAACAACGCAGTCGGCCAGGCCATTCTTTGCCAGCGGATGGGAAAGAAGCGGGTGATCGCGGAGACCGGCGCGGGTCAGCATGGGGTGGCGACGGCGACGGTGGCGGCCCGCTTCGGCTTCGAATGCGTTGTCTACATGGGAGCGGTGGACATGAAGCGCCAAGCCCTCAACGTCTCGCGCATGGAGTTCCTGGGCGCGAAAGTCGTTCCAGTGACCGCGGGGCAGGCCACGCTGAAGGAAGCGATCAACGAGGCCATGCGGGACTGGGTGACCAACGTGCGCTCAACGCATTACGTGCTCGGCACCGCGTTTGGCGCGCATCCTTACCCCGCGATGGTGCGGGACTTCCATCGAATAATCGGCGATGAAGCCCGCCGGCAGATCCTTCAGCGTGAGGAGAAGCTTCCGGATTTGCTCGTGGCTTGCGTCGGCGGCGGAAGCAATGCCATCGGACTCTTCTATCCTTTCCTGCGAGACGAAAGCGTGAGAATGACGGGCGTGGAAGCCGGAGGCGAAGGAATCATACGGGGCAGGCATGCGGCGCGTTTCCAGGGGGGCAAGCTTGGTGTCTTGCAGGGTGCGAAGACATGGCTGCTGGCCAACGACGACGGCCAGATCGAACTGACGCATTCGGTTTCGGCGGGCCTGGACTACGCGGCCGTCGGGCCGGAGCACTGTTACCTGCGCGACATCGGCCGCGCGGAATACGATTATGCAACCGATGATGAGGCTCTGGCCGCGTTTCGCACGCTGGCGGAGACTGAAGGAATCATCCCCGCATTGGAATCAGCTCATGCCGTCGCGCACGCGACAAAAGTTGCGCCAACCATGAAGCAGGATCAGATCATTATCGTTAACCTCTCCGGGCGAGGCGACAAAGACGTCGCGTTAGCCGCGGAGTTTCTTCTAAAGGGCGCGGCTTCTTTATAGGGGCGAATTGTAGGGCCGGTTTTCACAGCTCGCGGAATTCGAGGACCCGAATGTCCGGCTGATTTCCCATGAGCTACTTTGCGGGATGTTCGCGACCGGAAATCACGCCTGCACAGGACACGCAATGTCAGATCCGGAGCGTTGCCACCACCGGCGCGTGATCGCTGGTGCCTACATCTGCTTCGACAGGGCAGGAGACCGCTGCCCTCGCGAGTGACTCGCTGGCGAGTATATAATCAAGTCGCCACCCGATGTTGCGTTGGCGCAGGTTCCGCCACGGCGCCCACCAAGTGAACATGTGTTCGTTGTCCGGATCCAGTGTCCGCCCGAGGTCTACCAAACCTTGGGCCAGGAGCCGCGCGAAGAGCGCGCGCTCTTCGGGAAGCTGGCCGATCGCGCGGGGCTTTCGCTCCTTGGGATGCACGTCGATCTCAGCGCGCGCGACGTTCAAATCCCCACAGAGCAGCAGCGGTGCACCCGTCGCCCGGAATGCGCCGGCGTATGATTCCAATGCCTGCAGGAAACGCAGTTTCGCCGCGAAATCCTTTCCGCCATTCGGCACATAAATCGACGCGATCGTCAAATCAACGACCTCGGTGACGACGATCCGGTTCTCAACATCGAAGGGCGGGTGTGAAAAGGTCGGCCGATCCGGGCATACGTCCTTTCGCACATGCAGGGCAACGCCCGAGTAGCCCTTCACGCCATGCCAGTAGCACCAGTAGCCCTCCATCTCGCACAGCGCCGTGGGAACCTGATCAGACGCTGCCTTGATCTCCTGCAGGCATAAGATTTCGGGCCGTTCACGCTCAACCCACTCGTGCACTTGAGCCTGCCGCGCCCGGATGCCGTTGACGTTCCAGGTAGCGATTTTCATTTACCAATCCCGGCATTCCCCGGGGACATGTGGCAATAGACTGAAGGATCGTTTGATGAGGCCGGTCCCCCGGGCTAAGCCGCCACGGGCTCTTCCTGGTGAAACTGGAGCTGGTAAAGCTTGCGGTAGAGCCGCGATTTTTCAAGCAGCGCTGCATGCGGACCAATGTCCACGATTCGGCCATGAGCCATTACGACGATGCTATCAGACTTGAGAATCGTCGAGAGGCGATGAGCGATCGCGATGACGGTGCGCCCGTGGGCAAGGCGTTCAAGCGCGGCCTGGATCATGCGCTCGGACTCCGAATCGAGCGCGGACGTCGCTTCATCCAATAACAGCACCGGCGCGTTCTTGAGGAGGGCGCGCGCGATTGCGAGTCGCTGCTGCTGTCCGCCGGACAGCAGGCAGCCCTTGTCGCCGACGACAGTGTCGTAGCCTTCCGATTGGGCGAGAATAAAATCGTGAGCGTAGGCAAGCTTTGCGGCCGCTTGAATCTCCGCCTCCGTGGCATCCAGGCGACCGTATCGGATATTTTCGTAAATCGTGTCGTGAAACAGGAACGTATCCTGAGTGACGATTCCGATGTGTTCGCGAAGCGACTTCTGCGTGATGGTGCGGAGATCTCGCCCGTCGAGTTCGATAACGCCGGCCTGCGGATCGTAAAATCGCAAGATGAGCGAGAGCATCGTCGTCTTGCCCGCGCCGCTGGCACCAACCAACGCATATTGTTTGCCAGGTTCGATCTCCAGATTGACGTTTTGAATGGCTTTCGGGCCCTGGCCGTAGGAGAAACTGACGTTGCGAAAAGTAATCCCCCCGCGACATTCCGAAAGCACAGTCGCGTTCGGAGCGTCCTGGATGGCGGGGGTGAGCTGCATGAGATCGAAAACGTTCGTCGTCGAAGCCAGACACTTCTGCATGAGCATCGGAATTCTGCTCAAAGACTTGAGGGGATTGTAGAGGAGGAAGATTCCCGAGCACAGCGCGATGAACTTCATGAAGCTGATGTTGAAGTAGTAGACATAGAGCAGCGCCAGAACGACCCCGAAGGCGGAAACAGACTCAATCAGGGGCTGCACAATGTCCGTGCTTCTGCGCACCTTCATGCTGTTCTGGCACTGGATCGCGCTTGATTTGTCGAACTGGTCGATCTGGTAGTCTTCGCGAGCGAAGGACTTGATCACCCGGACCCCGGCGAAGCTTTCCTGAAGAATCACCGCCATGGCTCCCGCCTCGTTCTCCTCGGCTTTGCCAGCCTTGCGGACCTTCTTTCCGAAGATCATCACCGGAACGATGCAAATTGGAAAAAGAACCAGGGTTGTGAGGCTGAATCTCCAGTCCATGGCCACCAGCACGCCGACGCCGACGATTACCGCAATCGGGTCCTTGACAATGTTCCCGGCGATCGAAGTGAGAGCGTTTTGCGCCATGCGGGTGTCATTAAGCACACGGGAAATAAGTTTGCCGGATTTCGCTTTATTGAAGAATTCGAGCGACTGTGAAATCAGATGCCGGAAGAGCTGCGAGCGAAGGTCTTGCAGCACGCGGAAGCTCACCCACGCCATGTAGTAGCCGTTGAGGAACGAGAAAACGCCCCGCGCGACCATCGCAAGAGGAATAAGAAGCGTTATCCAGAGAACACCTTCGATGCCAGGGCCGGAGCCCTCCCCCGTCACCGGCGAAAGCACTTTGTAAGCGCTCGGCATCTGTCCGGAGGGGAAAAGTTTGTCTCCAACGAGTTTGATCACGAGGGGAAAGACGCCATTGAGCATTCCCGCAGCCACTCCGCAGAGGAGCCCAAGAACAAACCGCTTGCGGTAGGGCTTCATATAGCCCGCGAGCGTCAGGTAGGGCTTCCATCCTTGCCGCAGCAGTTCGAGGAAGGGCAGTTTCGTTTTCTCCGCCATCAGGGTTAACACTTATACCATTTTTCGGGCCGCTCGAATTTAAAATGCTCCGGAGAAGAAGTAGCTCTTCGAGATTTCCTCTCCCCCGAAGAGCCAGATGGTGGCCCCGAGCGCGAGAAAAGGACCGAAAGGAACGCGTGCGCCAGTCTTGTCGCGAGCGAGGAAGATGCCCGCCAGAGCCGCCACGCACCCGATAATCGAGCCGACGCAAAGAGCAAAAAGCACCGCCTGCCATCCCAGAAACGCGCCGATCGCCGCAATAAACTTGACGTCGCCGAAGCCCATGGCTTCGCGAGGGATAACCACCGCGCGAAGCGTTCCGGTGATGGCGCTTACCTCCCGCAAAGGGGTTTCCTGGTTTGCGACGATCATTCGGTCGTGACGAAATCTAAGGACAGGGCATGCCCCTGGAATGCTGGCACTGGCGCACTCCAACACGAGCTCATCGGACTCCCTGGAGAAGATCTCTTCCCAGCTGAGGGTTTCGCTTCCGATCTGCAGAGTGACGGCCTCACCTTCCTGTCGCAAGGCGAATGGTTCTTCGTTGTTGAAACGGTGCCGCTTGCTGCCAAACGCCAGTTTCCCGAGTTCGACGATCAGCCAAAGCAGGCCATAGCCAAAAGCGGCGGCGGCAATCGAGGAACCCAGTGCTGCCACCCGGGAGGAGGCTTGCATCATCTCCGGAACCAGAAAGCTCAGCAGCATTCCTGCGGCGGTCCCACCCCAGGTGATTTCATCCGGGATGATGAAATGCTCGATGTCGATGAAGGTTGCAGCAACCAGCAGAGCAAGAAGAATCCAATAGCTCGGCGCAAGAGGAAAGCCGTAGCGATTCCAGGCTAACAAAAAGAGCGCCGCGGTAAGAGCCTCAACGAGCAGGTAACGAAAAGAAATCCTCGCGCCGCACGCCGAACACTTCCCTCGCAACAGCAGCCAGCTGACGACGGGTATGTTTTCATCCCAGGGAATTATGCGGTTGCAGCTGGGGCAGAAGGAGCGCGAGGGATTGTTAAGAGCGATTCCCCGAGGCGCGCGATGGATGCAAACGTTCAGGAACGATCCCACGATCGCTCCAAGGGCTGCCGCGAAAACGGAAAAAATCAGTTCACTCATTCCTCCGCAAGGGCCGACTCGACCATCTCGCAGAGGACGTGGAGAAGAAACTTATGCGCCTCCTGGATTCGCGCGGTTGAACCGGAGGAGATGATAACGTCAACATCGGCGACCCCGGCGGTGAACCCCCCTCCTTTCCCAAGGAAAGCGATGATTTTCATCTCATGGCGCCGCGCTTCCTCGATGGCGGATAGGACGTTGCGCGATTTTCCGCTGGTCGACAGGGCGATAAGCACATCGCCGGCCTTGGCGAATGCCCACACCTGCCGCGAGAAGACATCCTGGAAGCCGTAATCGTTTCCAATGGCTGTGAGAAGTCCGCCGTCCGCGCTCAGGGCGATTGCCGGATAAGGACGCCGGTCCTCTTTGAAGCGGCAGGTGAATTCAGTGGCGATATGAGCGCTATCGGCCGCGCTTCCGCCATTTCCACATATGAGCAGCTTTCCGCCGCCCTTCAGGCATTCGTAAACGGTTTCCACCGCTCGATGGAAATCACCCTCAATTCCGCGCAGGGTCTCGAGTGTTTCGAGCGCCTCGTTGAGCGAGGCTTGAAATGGCGTCACGCTGCCAGGCATTGCGTTGCGAGGCACAGTCGGGAGTCTTCCTTTAGAATCTGTTTCAGTGTCGGCCAATCTGCAATGTCCATTTCGCAGAACAGGTGAAGGTAGCAAACCGCCGCCGTGCGGGAATAGTTGTCCAGCAGGCTATCGAGGGCTTCCTTCAGGCGCTCCTTTTGGGGCTCAGGAGGCAGGGTGTCAAGGAGTCCATGACCGTCATGCGGGACGCCCAGGCTGTCCAGAAAACTGCACACCAATTGCTTGTTCCCTCCCAGGAGCCAGGTCTGCAGCAATTCGGTCGCCGCGTCATCGTTGGATTTTCGCGACAATTCGGCATGCATCCAGGCGTGGCGTTCAGCACGGGTTTTCCTATCTAGAAGGATTGGACGCAGTTTGCGACGCGAAGCGAGCACCTGTGCGCATGCTCGGTAAGCCGGTTTGTCGTTCTGATAAAGATACTGAAAGATTTCGCTCGCGGCCTCGTCGGAGAATCTTTGCAGGACTTCATGGGCTTTCATACATCGGCTGGGTGATTCGAGAAGAAATCCGACCGGGAAAACGCACGGGAGTCAAGCACACCGCGAGAATTTGACACGGAGCGCCAAAGGCGCTTGTATCCCGCGCAATGAGGAAATCCCTCGCAATCCTTCTGTTATCGCTCCTGGCTTCGTGCTCGACCCCGCAAGGGCCGGCTAACAAGCTGGAAAAGGCGAGTGTCCTGCCTTTGGAGCTCAATGATAATTTCCAGTTCCGCAAGATTAAGCTCGAATTCCTGAATGCGGATCCTGTCCCGCTCACTCAAAGTGAGCCGGTCCTTTTTCAACGGCAATGGATGACGTGGGGGGCGGTCGATCGCTACCAACTGGAGAGGCGCTACGGAAACTACTTCACTTTCTTTTGGCGCACTTCCGAACGCGCGGACGTTACCGTGCGCTTCGAATACCGCCAATCGGCGCTGAGCAACTATGTGATGGCCATGGAGCGCTACTATCCGGAGGCGAAAGGCTCGTACCAGTCGGATTTCACCACAGCCGGGGACGAGTATCTCGAGTTTGGCCGGGTCACCTCCTGGCGCGTTCTGCTGATTGTCAACGGCCGGATCGTTGCCCTCAACCAATCGTTTATGTGGCGGTAGCAAGGGGAGGGATTTGACAGCCGTCGCCGGACTGGGGTAATTTCTCTCACCAGAGTGAACACGACATCGTCTGTCCTTGTCGGCTGCGTGGACCGCGCCGTATGGGTTAAAGTGGAGGGCCGCGGAACCTTCCAGAATAGCGCGGGTCTTAAGGAGTTTGTAAAACAAATGATCCAGCGCGGATTCAGGGATTTCGTCGTAGATCTGCGCGACTGCGAGCAGATGGATTCGACGTTTATGGGCACCCTTGCGGGCGTTGCTCTCCGGCTTCGCGAACTCGGCCAGGGCGGTCTGCGCACGATCAACGTGAATGACCGCAATGCGGGCCTTCTGAGCAGTCTGGGGCTCGATCAGCTCTTCCATGTTGAGAACGCGGACTCCGCCGCGGAGGATCAGCCCGATGAGCTGGAGCTTCGAGAAGCCAAGCAGGAGAAGTCGGGCGGGGCAGAGCATAAGCGCCAGGTGCTCGAGGCTCACGAGGCTCTCGTGCAAGCAGATGCTGCCAACCTGGTGAAGTTCAAGGATGTGCTTGACTACATGCGGCATGAGCTGAACGTGGCGGATTCAGATAGGTCTCAGGACCACTAGCGCTCCGCTCCAATGCGTCTCCATGTGGACATATATCTTTCTCGCGCTGTTTTTCGGCACGTTCATGGCTCTTCTGGTGGTGCTGAATACCTTTACGCGGCGCATCAGCGAGCTCGAACGCAAGCGAGCAGACCTTCAGGTCGAAGAGGATCGCGTCTTTGATTTCCTTCATGGCCTGGGGGAGGCCTTTTCCGAGGGTGTTAGTTCCAACGAGCTTCATCGCCTGATCGTCGAGAGTGCGGTCCGGATCCTGAACGCCCACGGCGGGGCGCTCTATTTGATGGACAAGAACCAGCCGGTTCTCGTGCCGGCGTTCATCTCGAAGGGCTGTCCGGCTTTGATCAAAGTACCGCCTCACATCCTTGACCAAGCGATGAGCAACCACCTCGCGCTGGAGAGCTATTTGCGGCTGAGCTCCGTGCGGCGCGGCGAGGGAATCGTTGGGGCGGCGCCGGAGAGCGGTCAACCGCGGCTTTATTCTGAGGAGGAGCTTGCCTACGCCCTCGCCGCCAGCAATCTGGTCGCTCACTCAGCGATCGTGGCCCCGCTGGCCTACCGTCGGAAAACTCTGGGCGTTCTTGGTCTTGCCAACGGCCCCATGAGCACGCCATTTTCCGACAAGGATCTGACAGTCTTCAAGACCATTGCCGAGCAATCCGCTTTTGCCCTCTACAACGAAATGGTCTACCTGGAAGCGGGAGAGAAAAAGCGTCTGGATCACGATCTTGAAATCGCCCGGGAGATCCAGGCGATTCTTTTACCCTCATCGCCGCCCGCGGTGGAGGGTTACGAGCTCAGTGGGATCAATGTGCCGGCCCGTCAGGTGAGCGGGGATTATTACGACTACATTCAGGTGGACGAGCGGCGAGTCGGCGTCGCCATTGCCGATGTCTCCGGCAAGGGAGTGCCCGCTTCGTTGATCATGGCCATGTGCCGAAGCGTGATCCGCAGCGAGGCAGTCGGGAAGACTTCGGCCGCCGAAGTCTTGCGGCGGACAAATCATCAGCTCTATCCCGACATCAAGGAAGATATGTTTATCAGCATGGCCTACCTGATCCTCGACAAGGAGAGCAGTCGCGTGACGCTCGCGCGAGCGGGGCACGACGCGCCGCTTTGGTATCGGGCTGCCGACAAGAGCGTCGAAAAGCTCACCCCCAAAGGCATGGCCCTGGGCATTGACAGCGGGGAAGTCTTCAATAGAGTCACCGCCGACCTCTCCTTTGAGCTGGCGACCGATGATTGCCTTTTACTCTATACGGACGGGGCGACTGAAGCCCTTGACGGAGAAGCCATGGAGTTTGGATTGCCCCGGCTGGTGCAAGT
>DASTFP010000169.1:0-2861 GCA_035719865.1 Terrimicrobiaceae bacterium
GAGCCCGGATGAGTGTGCACGGGTGACATGCTGCCCGGAGGACCACTAACATCCATGAGCCGAAGGAGGTATTGCGATGCGGCGACGCGAGGGATTGGTCCAACTTCCGCAACCTTAGTGCTGCCCGCTGAGGACCCTCCTTCCGGGCCGAGCGTGAAGAGCCAGACTTTGCCCGCCGACTCGGCAACCAACGACCAGGGGCCCGCGGCGGCCTGCGCTTGCGGGAGCGCAGCAAAGTTCTCTATGCGCCAGAAGAGCGGTCCAGCGGGCAACTCCTCGACCACCTTTTCGGCCAGCGGCTTTGCGACGAGCGCCTGCTGGGCTGTTGCCGTAGGATGTAATGACCATAATCCCGACGCTAAGACAACGATCAGATCGATGCGAACCCGTCTCATACGGATACCTCGTTCGTTTATCATCCGCCAGATTCCAAAAGAAGTCTATCCCATTTGCAAGTGTCGCTGGTGCATCCAGTTTTCGGTAGTGGGTCAGTTTGCGTCGACTCTGGGGAGCGCACGCGTCTCGCAGCGTCTCGCGTGCTTAACTTTGCGCGAGCTTGACCTTTGTAGAGAAACCGTCTACGAATCTTAGACCCATATGGCGACAGGTCGTATTGACAGCGACTCCTCACGTTCCGGAAAGCGGTTTGTCAATAAGGGCGAAAACATTGTCACCGATGCGTTGGATGGATTGCTCCACGCCAGTGGGCCCGGGGAGCGGGTGCGCCTGGACGGGTATCCTCGAATAAAAGTCATTCTCCGCGGCGATTGGAAGCGCGACCGGGTGGCGGTGGTCTCCGGCGGCGGGGCCGGGCACGAACCTGCGCATGCAGGATTTGTTGGCGCCGGAATGCTCACCGCCGCGGTTTCCGGGGAAATTTTCGCGTCGCCCCAGGTCGAGGCAATTCTGGCTGGCATTCTAAGCGTCACCGGCGAACCCGGTTGTTTGGTCATCGTCAAAAACTATACTGGGGATCGACTGAATTTCGGTCTGGCGGTCGAGCGCGCGAAGAGCCTCGGCAAGAATGTCGCCATGGTCATCGTGTCGGACGACGTCGCCATTCCAGGGACGAGACAGCCGCGCGGAATCGCCGGCACCCTTTTCGTCCATAAGCTTGCCGGCTATCTTGCTGAACAGGGGCGTTCTCTTGAGGATGTCCGGGCGGCGGCGGAAAAGGTCGCGCGTAGCACCTGGTCGCTTGGGATTTCCCTTTCCACCTGCAGCGTGCCGGGGCATCCAGTCGATTTCCGGCTCGCAGGAGACCAGGCGGAGTTAGGGCTCGGTATTCACGGCGAACCCGGCGTGGAGCTTATCCCCATGGCGTCGGCGCGCGAGTTGACGGAGACGCTTCTCCACCGGCTGGAGAGCAGGCTGCCCAATCCGGAGGCGCGATATGCGGTCCTCCTGAATAACCTCGGCTCGGTCCCAGTTCTCGAGATGAGTTTGCTCGCCGGTGAGGTAATGCGTTCCTCCCTCGCGCGCCAGATCGATCTCATCATCGGGCCCGGGTCGTACATGACTTCCCTCGATATGAATGGTTTTTCCGTCTCGCTTCTTGAGCTGGATGAAGTGTCACGGGCTGGCCTCCTTGCGCCAGTGAGTCCGTCGGCGTGGACCCCAGCCAGGCCAGTGGCGCCGCTTGGGATTCGTGAGCTCCCATCTGTTCTTAAGCAGAGGGAGTTTACCGCTACCAAAGATGGTGCCATGCGTCGGCTGGTTGTAGGATCCGCGCAGTGCTTGCTTGGGTTGGAAGATCGGCTGAATGAGTTGGACGCCCGGGTCGGCGACGGGGATACCGGTTCCACACTCGCAATCGGCGCGAAGGCAATCCTCGAGTCCATCGATGATCTTCCCCTGGCAGATGCACCGGACCTATGCCAGGCCATGAGCGACGTCTTGGCTGGAAGCATGGGAGGATCGAGCGGTGTGCTTCTCTCGATTTTCCTCACTTCAATCGGTCGCGCGTATGCGCAGACCGGAGCGTGGCCGAAGGCGCTCGAGAGTGGGATTGCGAGTCTGCAAACCTATGGCGGTGCCGCGGTCGGAGATCGCACCATGATCGATGCCCTTGTGCCAGCCAACAAAGCCCTGCTGGCGGGCGAGGGGCTCCCCCGCGCGGCGGAAATGGCGCGTGCGGGTGCCGAGGCAACGGCGAAGATGGATCGTGCGGGAGCCGGCCGTTCCTCCTACCTGAGCGCCCGCTCGCTGACCGATGTCCCTGATCCCGGCGCCGTGGCCGTCGCAGAAGTCTTTGCCGCGCTCGCGGCCGTGCACTAACGCTGCGCAGGAATCTGCGGCATCCTGCAGTCACTCGCGTTTCCCCTCGTTCCGGACAATATGCCGGCGCCCTAAGCACAGGTAAGAAAAGCGCTCGCAATTTTGGGCTTCTCAGATAGTGGTTTGGGTGAACGGCTAAAAATCCCGAAGGTTCGGCGGTTTCCCCCCAGCCATGTCATTATCCCATGTACTTATATGATCAGATTCAATAATATCGTAAAGTCATTGACGGTTGCGTTGATGGCTCTCGCCGGTTCTCTCCCGCTTGCAGCCGGGGCAGAGAAAATCACTATTGGCTGGGCAGCCTGGGATCCAGCGAATGCGCTCGTCGAGTTGTCGAAGGACTTCACCGCCAAAACCGGCATTGAAGTCGGGTTTGAATTCGTTCCGTGGCCCAATTTTGCGGATCGAATGCTCAATGAGCTGAACTCACACAGCGATCAAATGGATCTGCTGATCGGCGACAGTCAGTGGATTGGCGGTTCGGCCGAGAATGGACATTATGTAAAGCTCAATGATTTCCTCACGAAGGAGGGAATTTCGATGGACAGCTTCCTAGAGCCCACGGTCGAGGGCTACTCGAC
>DASTFP010000170.1:0-3707 GCA_035719865.1 Terrimicrobiaceae bacterium
GGTTATGAAGGCCTCCTGCCCCCCGGGGACTTCATGATCCTCGACAGGAGAGCTACTTCGGGAATCATGCACCTGGGGGGAACCATCCTCGGGACGACAAACCGCGGCCATTTTGTAGCCAAAATAGCCGCCGGGGAGAGAGCGATGATTCCGAAGAAGATCATCGACCAAGCCAAAGAGACCTTCAATAAGCTCGGGCTCACCGCTCTCATCGCCATTGGGGGAGACGGCTCCCTTTCAACCGCGCTCCAACTCTGCGAGGAAGGTATCCCCGTCATCGGCGTGCCCAAGACTATTGACAACGACCTCGAAGCCACCGCGATGACGTTCGGCTTCGACTCGGCTGTCGCCTGCGTGGCAGATGCCATGGATCGGCTCCACACGACGGCCACCAGCCACAAGCGCGTAATGGTGCTCGAAGTGATGGGACGCCATGCGGGTTGGATCGCGCTCCACGGCGGTTTCGCGGGCGGCGCCGATGTGATTCTCATCCCGGAAATACCCTTTGAATACGCCAAGGTCGCCGACGAGGTCATGCGACGAGAAAAAGCGGGCGCGAAGAGCACCATGATCGTCGTCTCTGAGGGGGCCTCTCCCAAAGAAGGCAAGCAACGGCGCCACTCGACCGCCAGCGGCGAACACCGCCTGGGCGGGATTGGTGAGATCGTGGGCGCGGAAGTCGCAGAACGCACCGGCAAGGAAGTCCGCACCTGCGTGCTCGGCCACCTGCAGCGCGGCGGCGCGCCGACCACGCTCGACCGAATTCTTGGCACGCGCTTCGGAATCGCAGCTGTTCAGCTGGTCGCCGAAAAGAAGTTCGGCACGATGGTAAGCTACCAAAACTATCTGACGCTCGACGTTCCCATCTCGCACGCGGTGAACCGCCTGCGCCGCGTCGACCCCGAGGGACAAATGGTCGAGACCGCCAGGGCGGCCGAAATTTCCTTCGGCGATTGATGGAGGAAACCGATGCTTTGCGCGCTGCCGTGCGCGACGTGCCGGATTTTCCAAAGGCGGGAATCCTTTTCAAGGACATCACGCCGATCCTCGGCGACGGCAACCTCCTGCGCCTCGCCATCGATTGTTTCGTCGCCGGTTGCGCCGGACAGCAAATCGAGAAGATCGTCGGAATCGATGCTCGCGGATTTCTGTTTGGAGCCACCGTCGCCGACAGGTTGGGGGTCGGCTTCGTGCCGATTCGCAAGCGTGGAAAGCTGCCTTGGAAAACCGAAACCCTCGCCTACAAACTCGAGTATGGCGAAGCCGCCATGGAGGTCCACACCGACGCGTTTGCGCCGGGCGAACGGGTCTCGCTAATTGACGATCTGCTTGCCACCGGCGGCACCGCATGCGCCGCGTCGAAACTCATTGCGAAGGCTGGAGGAAACGTCGTCCAGGCGCAATTCCTCATCGAACTCGGTTTCCTTGAAGGCCGCGCCGCCCTCGCCCCGATTCCTGCGAAGTCCATCCTTGTCTATTAAGGCGAAGCTAGAGAATTGCCGCCACTCTTTCTCGAGCCTTCCCGACGATGGGGAGCCCATGCGCGAAGCAGAGAATATCGAAGCTTAACGAGAGCAGAACCCGTAGAGATTCGCGGAGGAAAGCGAGATTCTCGCAGTATTTCTCCGGCAAGATCTGAAGCCCATCGAGGTTGACGAGCGCGTCGCCGACGACCAAAACGTTCGGTCCGAGGTAGGCGGTCTCTCCGCAACCGGCTCCAGGCAGGCCGACGGCTTTCAGCGTCTGAAACAGCGACTCGCCGTGCTTGACCAGGAAGTCCGCCGGCACCTCCTCGCGAGCCCCTTCCGGCGCGTAAATCGGAACGTCGAGCCTTTCTTTCTCGTAAAGCGAGCCTCGGAGATGGTTGGCGTTGGTCAAGAGCACCGCGCCGACACGGTCGTCGCCCACCATGCTCTCAATTGCTTGCTCCTCGAGACGCACCGGGTCGATCAATACGAACCCGTCCGGGGTGCGGATCGCTGTGCTGCTGCAATCCGTTTTGCATTCCGGATCGTAACCATGCCAGATGAAGAGATCTTCGGTTACTTGATGATATCGAGGGACTGGCTTCATACATCGAAAGGCTGCCAATGGATTTCTCGACCCGGAGCTTCCCACAATCAGCGGCGTGACGCGATTCAATTTCGCAAAGCCGAACCCAATCTTTTCTTCCGTGGATAGATGCTCATCAACAAACACGAGTTGTTCGAACTGACATTTGCCGATAATTTTCGCTGTCGCCGCCGCCATGCACCAAATCATTAACGACATAGGTATCTGCATTGTTGCGGCGTGGGCTCTGGGGGTGCTCGCTCAGTTTTTTCGCCAGCCAGTGATTCTTGCCTATCTCATCGGCGGCTTCGCGATCGGACCTTCGGGATTCGGATGGATCCACGGAGAGGAGTCCGTCTCCACGATTTCGGAGCTGGGGTTGATTTTTCTGCTCTTCATGATCGGTCTCGAGATCGATTTGAAGAAAATCATCAGCGCCGGGCCCTCGATCCTCGTCACCGGTGCTTCACAGATCCTGGGAGGCGCGGTGGTCGGAGTTGCCTTCTTCTACTATATAGGATTTCCGTTGAGCGTCGGAAAGTGGGACGCCCTGTATTTGGGACTGGCCGCCGCCTTGAGCAGCACGGTGATCATCGTGAAAGTGCTCTATGACAAGCGGGAACTCGACACGCTGCCAGGCCGCGTCACCCTGGGTCTCCTGGTGCTGCAAGATCTGGTCGTCATCCTATTTCTTGCGGTCCAGCCGAGCCTGGACAACCTGCGAGCGGGAGCGCTCATCATGTCGCTCGCGCGCGTCGGAGTGCTCGTGGCGACGGCGCTGGTCGTCAGCCGCTTTCTGCTGCCACAGCTCTTTCGCAGCGTCGCCCGGCTGCCGGAACTGGTGCTGGTCGGTGCCTTGGCGTGGTGTTTTCTGATGGGCGACCTCGCGGCGCGATTGCAGCTTTCGCGAGAAATGGGCGCCCTGATCGCGGGCGTCTCACTTTCCACCTTTCCCTATGCGCTTGATGTGACGGCAAAGGTGACCAGCCTCAGAGACTTCTTCGTCACATTGTTCTTCGTTGGTCTCGGCATGGCCATCCCTGTGCCCAGCGGAACCCTCATCGTTTGGGCGTTGATATTTGCTCTGTTTACTGTGATGAGCCGTGTCGTAACGACGTTCGTTCCGCTCTATCTGCTCAAGCAGGGACTGCGCGCGAGCCTGCTTCCGGCCATAAATCTCAGCCAAATCAGCGAATTTTCCCTCGTCATGCTCTCCTTGGGAGTTGAGAAGAGCCATATCGCCGAGGACAGCAAGGGGTTGGTCTCCTTTGCGTTCGTGATCCTGGCAACCCTGGGCACCTTCGCCATGACGAACTCTGACCGGCTCACGAGAACCGCGATATCGGGCTTGAAGCGCTTTGGAGTCCGTGACCTTGAAGGCCTCGACCCCGCCAGGCAGACCAAGGACGCCGGGGCTGATGGGCACGGGCACTCTGCGCGAATTCTGCTCCTCGGCTTCTTTCGAACCGCGAGTTCCCTGCTCGAGGAGGTGCGGACCGGCAAGCAGGACCTTCTCGAAGAGGTGGCCGTGGTGGACTTCAACCCGTACGTCCACGCGACGCTCAGGCGACGGGGCATCAAAGTTGTCTACGGCGACATCAGCCATCCGGAAACCTTGCTCCATGCGGGCGTCAGGGCCGCCGAGATTCTCATTT
>DASTFP010000171.1:0-2256 GCA_035719865.1 Terrimicrobiaceae bacterium
GTCAGACCCAGTAGGCTCGGCTGCGGAGCTTGCCTATTCCTTCGAGCGTCGGATCCGCGTCTCGGCGATCCCCGCGGGCTCTTTTCTCAGGACGCCGTTCGAAGCAGCCCGGATGCCCGCAAAGGCGGGGATATTTCGGGACTGACATCCAAAGGTATGGCACGCACCACGGGCGACCCGGCAAGATTCGCCGGCTTTTCGTGATCCGCGGTGAGACTCTGAATGCGGCGCATCTCCGCGAGGGAGAGCAGGAACGCGAGGGTCGATTCCGCCCCCTGGTTCTGATTGACCCTGTCGATATGCAATCCATCCCTGCAACCACCGCTCTGAGCGTCGTAGAGCGAGAGACCAAGGTCGTTTCCGCCATGAAACCACTCGAATGCCTTGTTCGCCTGCAGCAGCCAGGATCGGTCGCCGGTGGCCTCGTGAGCTTCGATGCAGGCGCAAATGGTTGCGTGCGCATCGATCGGTTGCTGGTCGAAAGAAGCGCGCTGGCCACCGCGTTTCCAAAAGCCATTGGAGCCGATAGGCCGAAAATGCCCCTCGGGAGCCAATTGTTTATCGGAGAGCCAACGGAGGGTCTTAAGGCCAGTCTCGAGCAGACCCGGTTGGTTCGCCCAGCGCCCAGTCACGATCAAAGCATGGGGAAGGCGCGCATTGTCATAGGCCGCGATGTCTTCGAACCAGAGCCAATCCGGGCTCACGATCGCCTCGTATCGTTCGCGCAGGCGTTGGGAGAGTTCGGAGCGGAGCTGATTGGCCATAAGATCTCCGCTCAATGTGCGGAGATATTCATGCAGGCCGATGATCGTAAATGCCCAGGCCCGTGGATACCTGAAAGCCTGCACCGCCGGCAATGCCTTCTCGAAAAGTTCCGCGGCCCAGGAGCGAAGTCCCTCGCCTTGCGAGCGTCCAACGCAAGTGCCGAGTGCCCAAAGTGCGCGCGCGTGACTATCTTCCGAACCGACCTCCTCCAGCCATTTTCGGTCATAGGACATGAAGTTGCGGAAGCGTCCTGCAGCATCATTGAATGCGTTTTGCAAGAAGGCGCAATAGATGCTGGTCAATCGATCACGCTCGGGAAAGCTTTCCTCGAGCTCCTCCATGAGCATTGTCAGGATCAGTGCGCGGGCATTGTCGTCGGTGCAGTAGCCATGATCATGGTTGGGAATCGTGTAAACGGCATGCTGCAGAATTCCGGTGTCGTCCGTAAGACGCGCAAGGTGGTCCAGCTTCCAGACCGGCAGCGCGGCCAGCCGGTCGAGTGTCGCCGGCTCGATGCTTCTCACTGTTTGTATCGAGTGTTCGGAACGCGCGCGGCGGAAGCTCTGGATATAGTCGTGCGCCACGGTCGGCCAGATCATCTTTCGTCCGAGAAGGTATGCACTCTTGCGAATGGTGTGGCGTGCTGCTTCATTGCGCAGGAGGTCGCAGACCGCTTGCGCGATGGGCGCGGACTCGCCGAAGGGGACCAGCACACCGTTCCCGTCAGCCAGCAATTCCTCAGCGTGCCAGTATGGGGTCGAGATGACGGCCTTGCCCGCACCGAAGCTGTAGGCGAGCGTCCCGCTCGTAATTTGCGCCTTGTTCAGATACGGAGTGATGTAAATGTCCGCCGCCCCGAGGCACTCGACCAATTCGTCCTTATCGACAAAGCGGTTGAAGAAGATCACGTTCTTCTCGACGCCGTTCTTCTTGGCAAGACGCTCGAGGCCAAGTCGATACGTTTCGCCGTCCTTTAGAATCAGATTGGGATGCGTCGCGCCGAGCACGATGTAAACCACATTGGGAAACTTCCGCACGATCTCCGGCAAAGCGTTTAGGACGTTCTCAATCCCCTTGTTTGGCGAGATGAGACCGAACGTGAGCAGAACGGGCCGCCCTTCCACTCCGAATTTGTCCTTGTAGTAGTTCGGGTCGACAAACGGGACGTCGGGAATTCCGTGAGGGATCAAGTCGATCTTCTCATCCGGAGTTCCATAAACATCGCGCAGGAAGGCTCGTCCCTTTTCGGTCATGGCAACCACGCGCGCCGAGAGCTGCATCACCTCCTGCAATAGGGGCTTCTGCTCGTTCGTGGGCTCCTTGAGGATCGTGTGCAAGGTGGTGACCACCGGCATGCGGAGATTTCTCAGCAAAGTCAGCACGTGGCGTCCGTTCGGCCCGCCAAAGATTCCGAATTCGTGTTGCAAGCAGAGAACATCGACGTTTGCCAGATTCAGGAAATCCGCGGCGCGCCGATACGCGGAGATATCC
>DASTFP010000172.1:0-3046 GCA_035719865.1 Terrimicrobiaceae bacterium
GAAGGTCTTGCGGATATGCTCTGTGACCAGCGTGAGGTTCAGCGTGCAAATCAGCGGCAACCAGTTGTCGCTACTGTCACAGAAGCCGGCGACTTCTCCCTGCGAATCGATGATGGGCACCGTGGAAAAGGCGAAGAGAGTCCCGGATGTCCCGAGGCTTGCGGTCACGACGCCGGCCTGAATGTTGCCGGTTCCAATGGCAGCCATCATGTTGTCGCCGCCGCCGGCGCTTACCGACGGTGCCTTGGCCAGTCCCCATTTCGTACAGAGCTCGTCGCACACTGTTCCGTGGGAAAGCGCCGAGGAAACGAGCGAAGGAAGCTTCTCGGTGAGATCCTCCGCAATGTAGCTGACGACCTTTGTTGACCATTGACGCGCAGTCACGTCGAGCAAGGCGGTGCCGGAAGCATCACCGTACTCCATCTTCTTTACGCCGGTGAGCCAAAAGTTCAGGTAGTCATGGGGGAGAAGAACGCTTCGCGTCTTTTTCCACTTCTCGGGCTCGTTCTGGCGCAGCCAGAGGATCTTCGGCGCTGTATAGCCGGTGCGCATTGTGTTTCCGACCAGCGCGATGACGTTCGCGTGTCCGCCAAAATGATCCGTGATTTCGTCGCACTGGGCGCTGGTCGTGGTGTCGTTCCACAATTTGGCCGGGCGAACGACCCGGTCTTCGTGGTCGAGAACGACGAGCCCGTGCTGTTGACCGCTTACCCCGATTCCGCAAACTTCGTCCCTGCGCGCCCCAAGCTTCCCGATGACCTGTCCGATGGTTTGCTCCGCGGCGTTGATCCAATCCTTTGGATCCTGCTCCATGGCTCCCGGCGGCAGATTGGGGACGAAGCCGTAGGCTTTCTGCGACGAGGCGAGTATCTCTCCATTCTCCCAATCGAGAGCTATGGTCTTGGTGCTTTGGGTGCCGCAATCGATTCCGAGAAAGATCATTTGGGAGAGGATAGTTTAAGGCTCCAAAGTTACGCTTCGGCGCGAGGGGATAAAGAACTTTTGCTGAGAACCTAAACCATTCCAAGCTTTTGCTTGCCTTCCTCGCTGATTCGATCCGGAGTCCAAGGCGGATCCCAGACGAGGTCAACGCTCGCGTCCCGCACGCCATCGATGGTCAGGATCTTTTGGCGCGCCTCGCTCGCGATGATCGGACCCATCCCGCAACCGGGCGCGGTGAGCGTCATCTGAACAGTCACATCGCAGCCGTCCTGCTCAGCGGATTTTATGTCGAGGGAATAGACCAGACCCAGATCGACAATATTAACCGGAATTTCAGGATCGTAGCAGGTCTTGAGTTGGTCCCAGACGGCCTGCTCAAGATTGCCTTCGGCGGGTTTTTCCGCGCCGGCCGACGGTTCCTGTCCGATCGAATCGGCATCCTGCCCCTCGATGCGATAGAGCCCGGCCTGACTCGGAACCAGGATCGTAAAAGATCCTCCCAACGCTTGAGTGATGACCACCTGAGTGCCAGTGGGAAGAGTGATCTTCTCGCCGCTGGGGATGCGTGTCACTTCAACCTCGCGGGAAGTGGTGGCTGAGGATTCATGGCTCATGGGAAAGTTCAGAGTTGAATGTTGAGGGCCTGCTCTCGATCCGTAATCGACCTTAAAATTGGTAGTGGGGCGGAGAATTCCTCCCGGCAGATGCTAGTCGTCGTCCTTGTCCGTGATGGCACCTGCGGCCTTGTAGCCCGCGAGATATTGCTCGACGAGCAGCAAGCGCCCCTCGCCGGCGCGCTGGACGATCTTTAGAAGCTGATCCATCGAGCTCACTTCTTCGAGTTGTTCCGTAACGAACCATTGCAGGAAGGTCGAAGCGATGTGGTTGTTCTCCTTGAACGCGATATCCATGAGCGTGTTGATAAGGCCAGTGACCTTGATCTCTTGCTCCAGTGAAAGCTTCACGGCATCCTCAGCGAAGGGGAAACGGGCGACGGGTTTGGTGATCGCGGGAATTTCGACGCGGGCTCCGGCATCGGTGAGAAACTTAATGAACTTCATCGCGTGCTCATGCTCCTCGGCTGCTTGCTTATAAAAGTGCCGCGCGAAAAAAGGCAGCGATTCGGCGTCGAAGTGCGACGCGATGGCCGTGTACTGAATGCTCGCCGCAAACTCGTAGCCGATCTGTTCATTGATCTTGTCGTTGAGGGCCGGGGAAATGAGCATGCACCAAGTTCTGTCCGCGGGCTTCAAAGGTCAAGCTTGGGCCCTGCGCAAGCAGTCGCAAATTTTTCGCAACCGACCATCAGACAATGGCGGCCTTTTTACCCATCATGTGAGGCGTGTCTTGCAGGATACGTCAAGCTGAGGGCCCCCGGATCGACGACACCGTCTTCTCGGCCAACCCACTGCTGACCCCTGCCATCCTCGCCAACGTGCGCGTCACCGGCGACTGCTTGCAGGTCCCGCTGCTGCCGCGCTGGTCCGTGCTCTTCCGGGGCGCGCATACCTTCGGCCGCGTGATCTCATTCTGCGGAAACTCCTGCGGCGTGCTCGGAAGCATTGGCGGCTACCCGGAAGTCTGGTGCACACCGTGTGGCCGAAGCGCGTCCGGCGGCAATCTCAGGTATTTCTTTCCTTGCTGGCATCGCGCTTTCGTGACGATTGAGGAGCAATCCGGCGAATGGCATTACTCTGTGGCATTCCTCGACGCCTGCTCCGACGTTCTGCACACAGTTTGCCTCACCCGGGATTCCGACCTGGAAGCGTTTCGGTGGTGGGTTGGACTCAACCACGCGGCGAGTCCCGGAGCGGAGATCTCACCGCACGTTCGCGCTCCCTCCCGAGTCGAAGGACCGTCCGGTCTTTGCGAGGGAGAGGTCGTCACGCTGTCAAAGCAAAGATTCAGCGCCCTGCTGCGCCGCATGATTCAAGAAGAAATTTCCATTCAGATTTCTGTGGGCAACGACGGCCTGACGCAGACGGCGGAAATGCGCCCAACCCACCTTCGCGAAGACGCCGAGTGGCTCTATGCTGCCGATGACTCTTGCGGGCTGCGGATGCGCATCGCGCGATTGACCGAGATTTTTTTCCGCGGATCGTCG
>DASTFP010000173.1:0-3728 GCA_035719865.1 Terrimicrobiaceae bacterium
GGAATCGGCGATGTTGCTTTGGAGCAACGGATCTGGAAAGATTATAATGTCCGTATGCCCCTCGAATACGAACTTCAGGCGAACAAGAAAGCGTTCGAAGTCAACATGGATCCCCGCATCTATGGCGCCTTCGCGGAGATCGGCGCGGGCCAGGAGGTGGCGCGCAGGTTTTTCATGGTCGGCGGTGCTGCCAATACGGTGGCCAAGACGATCTCCGCCTACGACATGACCTTCTCGGATGCTATTTATGGCGCCTGCGGCCGATACGTGAGCCGAGCGCGCCTCGATAGCATGCTCACGCACGAGTATGGTCTGCTCATCGAGCGTCTCGACGCCAAGGTTGGGGGTGTGCGGACGTTCTTTGCTTTCGCGGACACCGTGGCTGCGCGAAGCTTCCGTGGACATGCCGAGTCCCACGGTTGGATGGGCATTCGATTCCAGACGGCTCCGCGCGGGGAACTGAACGAAATCATCATCCACATTCGTATGCTCGATCCGAGCAATCTCCAGCAGCAGGAGGCCCTCGGAATCGTGGGCGTCAACCTGATTTACGGCGCGTTCTTCCTGATGAAGAATCCGGAGGCTCTCGTGGGCTCTTTGGTTGATGATCTCGGGGCCGGCCGCATTGAAATCGACATGATCCGCTTCAGTGGGCCCGACTTTGCCGATGTCGATGACCGCATCATGGCGTTGCAGCTTGTAACGCACAACCTCACCAAGGCTGCCCTGTTTCGCGCGGACGGCGAGATTATGAATGCCGGCGACGCGCTCTACAAAAAGCCTTTGCTTGTCGAGCGTGGAAGTTTTCGCCCGGTCACGCTGGTTGCCGACGACATGCTCAATTGCGCCCGCGCCATGTTCATGCGCGAGGAGGCGGTAGGGACTCCGAGCCGGAGATTCTCATGGAGATCACCATGTCGAATCTCCTGGCGAGCGGAAAACTTGATTTGCGAGACTTTCTGGACCGGGTGGACATGCTTGGCGCCATGGGGCGGACGGTCCTCATTTCGAACTATGGCGCCTACTACCGCCTGGTCGGTTATCTGGCACGCTATACCGATAGGATGATCGGCCTGCCGCTCGGCATTCCGGCGATGGCCGAAATTCTGGAGGAAGAATACTACAAGGATCTCGAAGGCGGAATTCTTGAGGCCCTTGGGCGGCTCTTCAAGTCGGGCGTCAAACTCTACGTCTATCCTTTTCTGAATCCGAACGGTGACCTCGTCACGGCTCGCAATTTCGAAGTGGCGCCGGACTTGACGCATCTCTACACGCACCTGCTGGAAAAGGGCGTCGTCGAAGCGATCGAGGGCCACAACCCAGACTATCTGCCCATTAAATCGTCAGAGGTTCTCGCCAAAATCCGAACGCGCGCTTCGGGCTGGGAACGGATGGTCTCTCCGGAAGTGGCAGTAATCATCAAGGAGCGGCAGCTTTTCGGCTACCAGCTTGAGCTCGCCGGCAAGGCTTGAGCCTGAGCGCACAATTTTCCTGCCAGTGTTCAGTGGAGGAGTTGTTGGCCGTCGTCATATCGCTATCGTGACGGCATGCCATTGATCCATCACATCGAAGCTGAAGCCGCCACCCGCAGCATCCCTCTTCGATCCGAGGTGCCTCCGGGGGACACCTGGGATTTAACACCGCTCTATCCCAGCGACGGGGCATGGGAAGAGGATTTCAAGCGATTGCGGGCGGACTACGGAAAGATCTCGGATTTCCGCAGCAAAGTGGGCGAGAGCTTCTCGACTCTGCGCGGCGCGCTGGAGTTCGAGAAAAGAATCGACATACAGATGGAGCAACTGGGCCAGTATGCCGCTCTTCGCGTCGCCGAAGACGCTTCGAATGACGCGTCGCTCTCCCGCGAAGCCCGTCTCGATAATCTCCGCGTGAGAATCGGCGAGGCTTTCTCTTTCCTTGTTCCCGAGATCCAGTCGATCGACGATGAAACCTTCGACCGCTATCTCAAGGACGCGGAGCTTGCCGAATGGGTGATACCTCTCGGGAAGCTTCGCCGCCTGAAACCTCACACGCTGACAGCGAATGAAGAGCGTCTCCTCGCGCTCGGCAGCTCCGCCCTGCGCGGACATCAGGAAACATTTTCGCAGCTGACGAATGTGGACATGAGGTTCGGCCTTGTGCGTGACGGCTCAGGGGGCGAACGGGAGCTGACACAGAGTTCTTTCTCCTCGTTCCTTCAGCAGCGGGATCCCGACGTCAGGCGCGAAGCGTTTCATAAGTTTTATGCGGAGTTTAGAGATCACCAATTCACCCTCGCGTCTTCACTGGCCAGCTCGGTTCGCGCGGACGTTTTCGATGCTCGTGCCAGAAACTATCCCTCGGCCATCGAGGCAGCGCTTTTCCTGGACGACGTGCCGCTAAGGGTCTACGACAACCTCGTTGCCACGGTCCGCAGCCGCCTTGCACCCCTCTACCGGTATTTCAAACTGCGCCAGCGCGTCCTAGGCCTTGAGGAGATCCATCACTACGATACCTACGTCCCGATTGTCGGGGACATCCAAACCGCTGTAGAATGGGATGCGGCCGTGGGAAAAGTGCTCCAGGCGCTCACTCCTCTCGGCGACGAGTATTTGTCCACGCTCGGTCACGGGTTGCGCGAGGGGCGATGGTGCGACCGCTACGAGAACAAAGGCAAGCGCAACGGCGCATTCAGCTACGGCACCTATGCGAGCCCGCCCTACATCATGATGAATTATAAGTCCGATGTTTTTTCCGACGTGTACACGCTCGCGCATGAGGCCGGCCATTCGATGCACACCTGGTATTCACAGCGGGCTCAAAGCTATCAGAACTACCACTATCCTATCTTCCTGGCGGAGGTGGCCTCGACGTTCAACGAGATGCTGCTTACCGAACACCTGTTGCGGACGACGAGCGATCGCCGGATGCAGGCATACGTAATCAACCGGCAGATTGACGACCTGCGGGGCACCCTATACCGGCAGACGATGTTTGCGGAATTTGAGAAGGCCATTCATGCGGCCGAGGAAGCCGGCGAGGCCCTTACGCTTGAGAGCTTCAAGACGATCTACCGCGGGCTCCTTGACGCCTATTTCGGGCCCGATTTCACGATCGATCCGGAGCTGGAGTTGGAGGGATTGCGTATTCCCCATTTTTATAGCGCATTCTATGTTTACAAGTACGCCACAGGAATCTCCGCGGCCGTCGCCCTGGCCGGACAGGTCCTCCAAACAGGCAACCCGGAGAATTATCTCAATTTCCTTCGGAGCGGAGGCACGCGTTTTCCGATAGAGACCCTCGTTGAGGTGGGAGTGGACATGAGTTCCCCGGCTCCGATAGAAGCAGCGCTCGAACTCTTCGAGAGGCGGGTTGGCGAACTGGAGGAGTCTCTGGCGTAGCGGACGGAGCGCGGCCTTTCCGGCTTGGCGCGAATCCGAACGCCCGGTCATCATGAATTCCGAACCCTCAGTCTGGCGCAGGCGCAGCCCGGGCGATCTTTCGTTCGTAATGCCCGAAGTCTCGGTGGGGAACGTGCCGGCTGCGGTCGAAAGGTCACTATGCGCATTTCCGGGGTGGCAACGACTGAGCTTCGCCGAGCGCAAAGCGGCCCTCGCTGCGTGCCGGGAACGCTTGAAGGCGAAGCAGGAAGATCTGGCGCAGTTGATTGCCCTCGAGGTCGGGAAGCCGCTCAGGGAGGCTCGCCTGGAATTGGGCGCGGTGATCGCAAAGTTCGACCTCAGCTTTTCCGA
>DASTFP010000174.1:0-5804 GCA_035719865.1 Terrimicrobiaceae bacterium
AGAAGCTTCCGTTGGGTCCAGTCAACTATGTCGATCCCAAGCAGACGCTTCCGCCTAAAGTCGAGGTGCTCACAAAGATGGAGGAACTCATTCACCATTTTATTCTGGTGACGGAAGGTGTGGACGCACCTGTAGGAGAAGTGTATTTTGCCGCAGAAAACCCAAAAGGGGAACTAGGCTTTTACATCAGCAGCAAGGGCGGTGGCGTTCCCTATCGCCTCAAGATCCGAGCGCCCAGCTTCGTCAATCTCAGCATTCTCTCAAAGATCCTCCCCGGCCACATGATCAGCGACGTCGTCACAATCCTGGGCTCACTGGATTTCGTGATGGGCGAATGCGACCGCTAGGGACACAACCTCAGCCCCGGCAATTTTTACGGGGTTGCTGCATCCAGGCAGCAGTGAAATAACGCAACCATTTGTAAAGTAAAAACAACATCTAAGCAGTTTAGCATAACCGCTTTATTGGTGTAGAATAGCGCCGTCATCCCGGAGGCCATTTCATTTGACGGCCGCCGAGCAGATGAACATGCAGGTGAGGCACGCTTTCGCCGGCGTGGCGCCCATGATTGATGACGACTCTGTAGCCAGTTTCCTCAATTTTCTCGCGCCGGGCGATGGCTGCCGCGGTAAGCAGCAAATGCCCGAGGAGGTCCGCGTTTTCGCTTGATGCCTCGCCAAGGCGGGGAAGAACCGCCTTGGGAATGATCAGGATATGGACTGGTGCCTGCGGATTAATATCGCGGATCGCAACACACTGTTTATCCTCGTGGATGATCTGAGCGGGGACCTCGCGCTTAATGATGCGTTCGAAAAGGGTCATGAGAGTTGCATGCGCAATTCCGAAGCGGTCGAAGAGGAGTGCATTTCCTTTCGCACGAAGTCGACGATCTCATCCAGAAGACCGGAACAATCCCGGCGCCAATTTTTCGCCGATCGAAGGAGCTTGATTCCGCGGTGTGCATCGCAGATTTCCAGGCATTCGATCTTGGCGTCGAATGCCTCCCTCAAGCGCAGTCGCAGCAGATCAAAAAAGGCCAGTTCGTAGCCGTACCCGGCATCGCGAGCGAGTTCAGCGAGGGAGATCCGGGCCGGAGGCGGCTCAGCGCAGAAATGGCCAGCGACATCGGAGTAGCCGATCACCTGGAGGACGGATTGCACGGCCTTTTCCAGTCGATTGACCGCGACTACATTCTCGTCGAAGTCTTGTTCGAGGTAGTTGGTGACGCTTTCGGTGACGTGCGGGGCCAGCCACCATTTCTTGTAACCCGCGCGTTCCGCCGCGCGCGCGAGCGTTCCCGCAAGCCAGCCACGTTCAAAGGGAATGACCTGACCATCGCTGAAGCGAACGAGCGGCAGATTGTTTGCCAGACTGATCACGCTTTAAACAATTCGGGTTGCGCGGGCGAACGTGACGTGCGCTTCTCCTGGTATGTCTGAATCTCTTCGATAAAGTCGCCGATCTCCTGGAATTGCCGGTAGATCGACGCGTAGCGGACGTAGGCGATCGGATCGATGGAGTGAAGTTTTTCCATGACCTTTGCGCCGATGAAGCGTGTTGGTATCTCGCGTCTTTGCTCAGTTTCCAACTCGTGAAGCAGTTCTTCAACTGCGCGCTCGATCTGGTCCATGCCAATGGGCCGCTTTTCGCAGGCCTTGACCAGGCTGGTCTGAAGCTTGTGCCGGTCGAAGGTCTCATGACGTCCATCGCGCTTGATCGCGCGCAACTCGACGCGCTCGATCTCCTCGTAGGTCGTGTAGCGTGTTTCGCAGGCAAGACACTCACGGCGACGGCGAATACTATCACCGTCTTTGGAGAGACGAGAGTCAATTACCTTATCTTGAAGGGAACCGCACTTAGGGCAACGCATTGTGGTGCCTTTATCCTTTTTTGCGAATTCACCACAATATCTTGAGATGTCAATTCGTTTATGACGTTTTTCTTGCCAGCAGTTCTATGAGGAGTCGCGCGAGGATGACTTTGTCGGCGGGAAATCCGCTCAAGAGCTGCTGGTTTGCGTTGGCGCAGGCGGCGAATCCCTCCTTCAGCTCGGCCAGCGAAAAATGCGTCGCGTGCGTGGCGGCTATTCCGAGCGCATAAAGATTTAACGAGCCGTCCTTTTTTCTCGGGAGGTGGGAGGTAGCTTCGGCAGGCAGGCGCTTGAGTGTGCCGGCCAGCAAGTGCGGCTGCGCCGGAGGAGGCAGCCTGTGACGTGTGAGAAGGTCCTTGGCAAGAAGAAGGTTGCGGACCGTCGGCACTATGGCCGCGAGCAGGATTCCGATTGCGGATTCGCGTTGATAAAAAAGTTGGTCCAGCGTTTCCAGGGCGAGGGGAAGATTTCTTTTCTCGATGGCTCTGCTCAGGTCGAAGATTCCGCCTTCCCGTGTCTGCGGAACGAGCAAGCGCACCTCCTCTGCGGTGATCTGGCGCGCCGTTCCAAAGGCGGTTTCAAGCTTCTCGAGTTCGCTTTCGAGTTGGGTGGTTCCCAATCCGACGCGAGCAGCGAGAATCTCAACCGCATCCGGATCGAGTTGCAGATTTCGCTCGTGAAGGCGGACGGCCGTCCATTCGACGATCGCTTCTTCGCCGCCGCGATAACCAACATCTGGAAGGTCATGAACTTGAGTCGAGGCGAGCCTGGAGAGAGATTTGAAGGCCGCCCGGCGTTTGTCAGCGAACGGAGCGCTGAGCAGAAAGTTCACGCCATCGGGCAATCCCGAGCCCACGACCTCACAGAGCCTTTGGAGCGCTTCGATTACGCTTTCCGAGCGTCCCACCACGCTGTCGGCAAGGAACGAGGCATTTTTTAGCCACACGAGTTTTGAACCACCGAGGAATGGCAGGGTGAGCAAAGCCTGGATGGTCCGCTGCACGCAATCGACTGCTTCATCGACGGAATCGAGCGCCCCATCAATTGCTTCCAGTCCGAAGACGTCTGCCTCGGGAGCTAGTTCTCCTGCCAGCGCCGTGGCGGCCTTCTTCACCGCGGCCTCGTCGCTGCCGGTGAGAAAGTGAATTTGAGAGGTGCCGGTCTTGACCAAAGTCGTCACGCGGTGGTCTTGCGGGCTTTCCTGCGCGTTGGATACTTCAGCCGGCTTCTTTTCGGTTCGATTTTGGAAAGTCCCGATCCGCTCTTTAGCTCGCTGATCTGGTCGCGAAGCAGCGCCGCTCGCTCGTATTCGAGATTTGCCGCTGCGGATGCCATATCGCGTTCCAGTTCCCGGACGAGTTCATGCAAATCGAAATCCGAAGGCGTTTCTTTCAGGATGCCTTGCTCGACTTCCCGGGCTTTAAGGATCACATGGAGGCTCTCCTGCACGGCACGGCTCACGCTCTTGGGTGTGATCCCGTGTTCCTCGTTGTAAGCGAGCTGGCGGGCGCGCCGATACTCGCTGACGTCGAGGAGCCTCTGCATGCTGTTGGTAACCTGGTCCGCGAAGAGCACGACCTCTCCATTGACGTGTCGCGCGGCTCTGCCGGCGGTCTGGATGAGCGAAGTCTGCGACCGCAGATAGCCCTCCTTGTCCGCGTCAAGGATGCAGACGAGGCTCACTTCGGGCAGGTCCAAGCCCTCGCGCAGCAGATTAATCCCCACCAGAACATCACACTCTCCGGCTCGCAAACCGCGAAGTATCTCGACCCGCTCAATCGTATCGATGTCGCTGTGGAGATAGCGAACCTTCAAGCCCACGTCGCGCAGATAATCGGCGAGGTCCTCGGCGGTTCGCTTTGTCAGAGTTGTGACCAAAACCCGCTCGCCCGTTTCGATGCGCCTGCGGCACAATTCGATGGTTTCGTCGATCTGGTTCTTCAGGGGTCGAACGGTGATCCTGGGGTCAAGAAGGCCGGTGGGTCGGATGATCTGTTCGATGATCAGAAGCGCGTTCGGCGTGATTGGGTCGAAGTCTTTCGCTGCTTTGCGGTAGGTCGCCCCCGCAAGCATTGCGGGCGTTCTCTGTTCGCGGAACTGCTCGCCGGGATTGGCGATATAGCCAGTGTTTCCAACGACGCTGTTGCGCAGTTCAAATTCGCCGGGAGTCGCGCTCACGTAAACAATCTGCCGCGTCGTTGCCATGAACTCCTCGAAGCTCAACGGCCGGTTATCCAACGCGCTCGGAAGCCGGAATCCATAGTTCACAAGAACTGTCTTGCGGGAGCGGTCTCCGGCGAACATGCCCCCGATCTGGGGAACGGTGGCGTGGGACTCGTCAATGACAACCAGAAAGTCATCCGGAAGGAAATCCATCAACGTGTACGGGCGCGATCCCGGCGGACGCCCGCTAAGGTGACGCGAATAGTTTTCGATGCCATTGCAGAACCCCATTTCCTGCATCATCTCCAGGTCGAACTCCGTGCGCTGCCGGAGACGTTGAGCCTCAACCAGTTTGTTTTCGCGCTCCAACTCCACGATGCGCTGGTCAAGCTCCTCCCGAATGGAACGTGTCGCGCGCTGGAGCTTGTCGTAGGGCGTCACGAACTGCTTGGCGGGATAAATAGTCAGGGTGGAGAATGTGGATTTGACGTGTCCGGTGAGGGGATCGAATTGGCTGATGCGGTCGATTTCGTCGCCGAAAAACTCCACCCGAATCGCCTCATCGTCCGCCTGCGCGGGATGCACCTCGACAACGTCGCCGCGCACCCGGAATCTCCCGCGCGCGAAGGCGATATCGTTGCGCTCGTAAAGCATGTCCACAAGCTTGGCGAGGAATGCTTCCCGCGTCATCATCTGGCCGCGCTTGATCGTTACCAGCATCTGCAGGAAATCCTCCGGCGACGCCAGGCCGTAAATGCAGGAGACGCTGGCGACGACGATTGTGTCGCGGCGGGACAGAAGTGAGCTCACCGCCGAGAGCCGCAGCCGTTCAATCTCTTCGTTGATCGACGAATCCTTTTCGATGTCGGTGTCCGTGCGCGGGATATAGGCTTCCGGCTGGTAATAATCGAAATAGCTCACAAAGTATTCCACGGCATTGCGCGGGAAGAATTGTTTGAACTCGCTGTAGAGCTGCGCTGCCAAAGTCTTATTGTGGGACATCACGAGAGTCGGCCGGTCGATCTGCTGGATGACATTGGCAATGGTGAAGGTCTTTCCTGAACCGGTAACCCCAAGCAGAGTTTGGTGTCGGTTGCCCGCGACGAGAGAACGCGTCAGTTGCTCGATCGCCTGGGCCTGATCGCCCCGAGGCTTGTAGCTGGAGGACAACTCAAACGGCATAAACTATCAATTTAGCGGCCGGGGAAAAGCATGCAAGCGGCGTCCGGGGCGTCGAAAGCGGTGACGCCCGCTTCCCGAGGACACGATTGCAATCTGAAGTTGCGGTGCGACGATTTGTCTGTGAAATATTCCACCGAAGCTTGTCTATGAACTCTCGGTTGATCTCGAAAGAGCTGGAGCCAATTCTGCGAAACGTCGATAACGACCGTCGCATCTCCGGCGAGGACGCGATGGTTCTCTATGAAAGCGCAGATATCAATGGGATCGGCACTATCGCCAACATTGTGCGGAAACGTAAGAACGGGGACGTGGCGACTTATATTCACAACCGCTACGTCAACTACTCGAATATCTGCATTCTTGCCTGCCAGTTCTGCGCCTTTGGAGCCAAGAAGCGCGAGGCACATGCATTCGAGTTGGCGATTCCCGAGATCGTGGATTCCGCGCGCGAAGCGCTGAAGCAGGGAATCACGGAGATTCACATGGTCGGCGGCCTTCATCCGTCGCTGAAGGGCGACTGGTATTTGCAGTTGCTTCGCGAGCTCAGCGGGCTCGACCGAAAGCTTATCATCAAGGCGTTCACCGCCAT
>DASTFP010000175.1:0-4555 GCA_035719865.1 Terrimicrobiaceae bacterium
GAGGCCGTCGGCATTCTCGGACAACCCTCGCAGGTGTTCACATTGGAGAACAGGGAGGTTTGGGATTACAAAGACGCCGCCTATGATCCCGTGACGGGTCAGACCGTGCGCTCCCTACAGATCTTCTTCGTTAATCGCCAGGGGGATAGCGTGAACTTTTCCTACTAGCCATTCAGGGTTTACTCTTCCGTGATGAGCGCCGCATCGCAGCTACATCAAACGGAGGAGTTCCTCCACCAGCAGATACCGATCACCCGGGCGATGGGCGTGCGGGTCGCGGCATATGACGGTGGGCAGCTCATCCTGACCGCTCCAATCGCGCTCAATCACAATCATCTCGGCACCGCATTCGGAGGCAGTTTGGGCGCCGTTGCGACGCTCGCCGGGTATGGGTTGCTTTGGCTCGAGTTGCATGATCGCGATTGTCACCTCGTGATTCGCCAAAGTTCTCTCTCGTTTCGACGACCGGTGCGCAAAGAGATCGTCGCAATTTGTAGACGCCCGAACAAGGAACTGCTTCGTGAGTTCAAGAAAGCCTTCGCGCAGCATGGCAAGGCGCGAATCGGGTTGAATGTCACGATCGAGGAAGACGGATTGGTGGCTGTCGAGTTCCACGGCATTTTCATCGCGTTGAAGTGACCGATTAGCACACAATCAGAGTCAAGATGGCTTAATGTTTGTCCTAAACCCTGCCACGGAACTCGCGAATTTGGCTGTCCGCCATCAAAACATTTTCAGTAACGGGCGAATCACGGTGACGCCGAGAGTGGCGATGATCATTCCGAAAACAATCACCATCACAAAAGCCAGAGGCAGGCCAGCGAAGGCCGCCAGGGCGCCGATGACCGGCGGACCTGAAAGAAACCCGAAGTAGCCGATAGTCGTCACGGTTGCGAGCCCCGGTCCGGCGCCGTCGTGATGCGCCCTGCCCGCCGCGCCGAAAAGAATCGGCACGAGATTGGCGATGCCCACACCCGTTGTCGTGAAACCGACCAGCACCGCCGGCCAGGCAGGCATGAGCACGGCAATGCCCACGCCGAGCGTCATCAGCAACCCGCTGAACCGCAACATCGCGATCGGACCGAACCGGCCGATCCAATGGTCTCCAACAAACCGGCCGGCCGCCATAGAGAGCGCGAAAGCAGCAAAAGCCATTGGCGCCGTCGCCAATGACATATCCGCGACGCTGCGCGCATACACCGCGCTCCAATCCAGCAGGACGCCTTCGCTAAAAAGCGCGAGGAACGCCAATCCTCCTAGCCGAAGCAATTTCGAATCGGGCAGCGAAAAACCAGGTGATTCGCCTCTCGATGGGGAGCGGTCCGGCAGGAGCTTGCCAGAAGTGGAAAGCGTCAGCACGAGGAAGACGGCTGCCATCGTCAACATCAGGGAACCGGAAGAAAACCCGCGGCTCATCGCGAGGCTGAGGAAGAAGGCTGCCGCCAAACCGCCAAAACTCCAGAAGGCTTGAAAGGAGGACATGATCGGCTTCCCGATTGCGTTCTCCACGGTAATTGCCTGCGCGTTGATCGAGACGTCGACCGCTCCCTTCAGTGCGCCAAACAGGAGCGCGGCTGCGATTAACACCGTGTAGTTTGGAGCCAGCACCAGCAGCGTAAGAGCGCTACAGAACGCGAGTGCCGCAGGAAAAGCAATCGCGCGACTTCCCCATCCCGTAATCACCCGGCCGGTGAGAGGCATCGAAATCAGCGCTCCAACGACCAAGCCCAGCAACACCCAGCTGAGCTGCGCCTCGGATAAACTGAATTTCTGCTGAAAGGAAGGAATTAACGCCGCCCAGGTGCCAAAGGTCATTCCATCCACCAGAAAAAGCGTGGAAGTCGCGCGCCGTGCCCTGCCACTTCTCCCGGAAAGCGGACGATAGCGTTCACCAACCAAAAGGCCGGCCTGCGCCGCGATGATTTCATTCACGGAAGGGAAGAACGCCGAGAACAGCCGATTCATCTAATGGTATAATATTATATCGGTGATAACTTGGGATTATCAACACTCATTCCTGGCGAAACCCAACCTGGTTTCCCATTGAGGTTGGCACGCGCAGTTGCAAATAAGAGCTCGACTTCCCCAACGCGGGAGTCTTGTCTCACCAGAGACCATGGATCTCGGACTCAAAGGAAAAGTCGCCGTGATAACCGGCGCGAGCATCGGTATCGGTCTTGCGGTCTCCGAAGGTCTCGCCGCTGAAGGCGTAAACCTCGTCATGGTAGCGCGCCAGCAGGACAGGCTGCAACAGGAGGCTACCCGCCTCGCTGGGCAATTCGGCGTCAAATGCCTCCCAGTCTCCGGCGATGTGGCGACTGCGGAGGGGACCCGTGAGGTTGTCAGCGCCGCTCAGAGCACTTTTGGGGGAGCGGATCTCCTCATCAACAACGCGGGCACCGGATCGAATGAGACGGTCATGGAAGCTCCGGATGAAAAGTGGCAATTCTACTGGGACCTCCACGTCATGGCCGCCGTCAGGCTGGCACGAGGCCTGGTGCCGTTCATGCGCGAGCGCGGCGGCGGAGTCATCCTGCATAACGCTTCCATCTGCGCCGTCCAACCGCTCTGGTACGAGCCGATCTACAATGTCACCAAGGCGGCGTTGATGATGTTTTCGAAGACCCTCTCCCTCGAGCTGATCAAAGACAATATCCGCGTAAACGCCGTGAACCCGGGACTAATCTTGACTCCCGACTGGATCAAGACGGCAAAGCAGCTGACAGCAGACAAGGGCGGCGACTGGCAGGGCTACCTCGACGGAATCGCCAAAGAACACGCGCCGATCGCGCGCTTCGCAACACCGGAGGAATTGGCGAGCTTCTTTGTGTTTCTGTGCTCGGAGCGAGCGAGCTACTCAGTGGGGTCGACCTACTTCGTGGATGGAGGAATGCTCAAAGTCGTGACTTGAGCCTTCGAGACTCGCCACCTCGGTGCGACACACCGCAGCCGCTGCGCAAATCCGCCGAAATCGGCCGCCGAGCCATGCTCGCAGTCCTTGTGTTTTGTCAGACCTCACCCGGGCGCATGTAGTCTGAGAAGCCCTGTGCACATCCGCACTGCGCTGCCGGAACGGCGAGCCGGGGTCTAATTTCTCTCAAGCGGAAAACCGATTTGGTCATCTATTTGGTATTTCGCGGCGATGCGCACGTTTATCGAGGGCATTATCGCCGTCGTCGTTGCCATGTTCGGATTCGTTAGGATGACGATGTCGCCTGTCCAGCGCACGAATTGCTGGCCCGTAGGTGGTGGGTCGGCGGTCACCGTGACCACCGTGCCCGGCGCATAACTGCCGCCTCCGGTTCCGTTTTCAACCTCGAAGATGATCGAGACCCCTGACTGCACAATGGTTGGCAGCGCCGTGATCATGGGTTGCTTGACGTCGTTGTCGCCCTCCGGTTCGCCCTGCTCAGGTAACTTGGAGGGGCAGGGGTTCTTGTCCATTGTGTCCTTGATCCACTTGAAGTAACTCTGCACGCGCGTGTCAAAGGCGACCGTGCCATACTTCGAGAGGCTGTTTGAACCCGAAGATGTAATGCCGACGACGATCGGTTCCTTGTCGAGCATGATGAACATCGGGCTGCCGGAGTCGCCGCCGGCCGGGCTTCCCTCCCATTTGGTGAAGGGGGTCGGCTTCCCGGTCAGACCGTTCTTGAGGTCGGATGTGTTCTCATCTTTCTTGTCAAAGTCGTAGACCAGAGTGCGCTCCGGCGGCGCGTCAGCCCGGTCTTTGTCCGGGGTCTTGGCATATTTTGTTTTGCCGTCCCCGAACTGCTCGACCGCATTGGTCATGATGCGCGGGATGCCGCCGCGAACTTCCGCGCCGACCTCGCCATTGCCTCCCCGCCCGTAGCCAACCTTGATCGTACCGCCGTTGGACCACTTCTCTTCGCGCTCATCCTTGATGAGCGTGCCGTCGTTGCAGCGGTAGGGTTTCGCTCCCGGGACGCACTTCTCCAAAGTCACGATCGCAAGGTCGTAGCCCGCCTTCCGATGCCCCTTGCCGTAGAATCCATCTTCCTTCTTCTCCATGAACTCCGGGAGGATGAAAACGGACGCGGCCTGGTATTTCGGCGTCTTCTCGCTAAGCGGATCCTCAGCGTCCGGGAAGGAGAAACTGATCGTTTTCGGGTCGGCTGTCAGCTTGCCGGTTCCTTCCGACGCGTTCTCGAAAAAAGCGTGAGCGGCAGGTCAGGACATGGCAGTCGCTGATAAGAACCCCGGAAAAGGGAACGGTGCCGCGTTCGCCGGAGGCGACCCAGTTCCAGATCGCCTGCTGGTCTTTCGGCAGGTTGCCCACAAAAGACTCCTTGAACAGGGGACGTGTGCCATCGTGTCGGGTGACACCCGTGGCGGGACGCACGGCGAGCAGCAGAACGACAGCTAGCGGCGACCAACGAAGACGGGGTCGAAAAACAAGCGTGACGCAGAGCGGAAACTTGTTCGTAGGAAATCGCTTTCGGCCACCTGGAACGCCAGCCCGGACTCTTCTTGGAAATGAACAGTTCACGTAGTTCCCTACGCACCTACCCTTCTCTCGGAGCGCGCATTTTCG
>DASTFP010000176.1:0-5215 GCA_035719865.1 Terrimicrobiaceae bacterium
AGACCGGGGCGCTGCCCGCGTATCTCGTCAAGGTTCGCGAGGGCAATACCGAGTGGGTAACCTATTTTCCCGGCGAGGCGGAGATGCGCGCGTTTCATGAGGAAAACCGGGATCTCAATCTTTTCGATGATGAGATCGAGGGCGGCGGCAATGGCGACACGGAGCCCGCGGAGAAGCCCAGGAAACAGGAGTTTGCGCTGCGCCGCAGGGCGAGCCTGGTCGAACTGCACGAGTCCCATGCCGTGCAGAAGCTCATCAGCGAACTCGCCAAGAAGGGGCTTCGCGTCGAGCACTTTTCCGATAGTGACCATCCGATCTTCGAGCTAACCGACGGCGAAGGGGATAGGGCGGTAGTGCACGCGGTGTTTTCGATACCGGAGATCCTGGCGAAGGTTCTGGAGATTGGGAAGAAGGGCATGCAGATCCAGCGCTTCAAGGGCCTCGGCGAAATGAATCCGAAGCAGCTTTTCGAGACCACGATGAATCCCGAACGGCGCAAGCTCATGAAGGTTGACCTTAATGAGGACAATGCCGTCGAAGCCGACCGCATGTTCACGATCCTCATGGGAGATGTTGTAGAACCCAGACGCCAATTCATCGAGGACAACGCGCTCAATGCACGACTCGATATTTGAGTTTCATCCCGGGGGCGCAACCCGGGTCTTGAGAGAAGCCGATTAGACCGCATGTATACCCAAAACGAGCGTGTCGAAAAAGTCGACGTGGCCGACGAGATGTCGAAGTCGTTCCTCGACTACTCGATGTCCGTCATTATTTCCCGTGCGCTCCCAGATGCTCGCGACGGGCTGAAGCCTTCGCAGCGCCGCATCTTGTACGCCATGCACGAGCTAAGCCTGTACCCGCCGCGCAAGCACATGAAATGCGCGAAGATTTGCGGCGATACGTCGGGCAACTACCATCCGCACGGCGAAGCCGTTATCTATCCGACGCTGGTTCATATGGCACAGCACTGGGCGATGCGGGAAACGCTTGTGGATCCTCAGGGCAACTTCGGGTCGATCGAGGGCGATCCGCCTGCGGCAATGCGCTATACCGAGGCTCGGTTCACATCGCTGGGCGGCACTTTGCTCGATGATCTCGAAAAGGACACGGTGGATTTTGTGCCCAACTACGACGAGAGGCTCACCGAGCCCGTCGTATTTCCCGCGGCTTTTCCGAATCTGCTCATAAATGGTGGCACCGGGATTGCGGTGGGCATGGCGACGAACATCCCGCCGCACAATCTGAGCGAGACGATCGACGCCGCCTGCGCCCAGATCGACGACCCCGATATTTCTATCGCAGGTCTGATGCAGTATATCAGGGGTCCGGATTTTCCGACGGGTTGCCTCATCCAGGGTACCGACGGAATAAGGTCTTATTTCGAAACGGGTCGGGGATCGGTGCGCGCTCGCGCGCGCCTGGGGGCCGAGGAGGTCAAGGGCGGGCGCGAAAATATCGTGGTCACGGAGATTCCGTTTGGCGTTAACCGCGCCGAGTTGGTCAAGCGTATCGCCGAGCTTGTCAGCGAAAAGGTGCTTCAAGGGGTTAGCGATGTTCGCGACGAGTCCGATGAGAATACGCGCGTCGTCATCGAACTCAAGCGGGACACAAATCCGAAAGTCCTCATCAACAATCTCTACAAGCATACCGCGCTGGAATCTTCGTTTGCCGTCAACATGCTCGCGATCGACCGTGGCAAACCGAAGCTTCTGTCCCTCAAGGATGCCATTTCCTGCTACATAGAGCATCGGCGTGAAGTCGTGTTACGGCGCACGCGTTTTTTGCTTAGGCAGGCCGAGATCGAAGCCGAAAAGCTTGAGGGCTATCTGATCGCCTTGGCCCATCTGGACGATTTCATCAAGATCATCCGGGACTCCCGTGACCGGGATGAGGCCAAGTCGAGGCTGATGGCCCTCTCATGGACTCGCAAGACGGTCGAGCATCTCGGGATCTTGATTCGTGATGACGCCCGCGTCGCTGACGGCAGATACAAGTTCACCGAGAAGCAAGTGGGCCATATACTTGATTTGCGCCTCTATCAGCTCACTGGCCTTGAGCGGCAGAGCGTCAAGACCGAATACGATTCTCTCATTGAAACGATCAAGGATCTTCTGGACATCATTGCCAAAGAGGCGCGCGTCCTGACGATCATCAAGTCGGAGCTGCGCGAGATTCAGAAAAAGCATGGAACCGTGCGCCGGACGCAGATTGTGGCGGCCGAAGGAGAGATCGCCATTGAAGATCTCATCGCCAACGAAGGAGTCATCGTGACGCTCACGCACAACGGCTTTATCAAACGGACCCTCGTCAGCGCCTACCGAGCCCAGAAACGCGGCGGAAAGGGCGTGATCGGGATGACGGCCCGCGAGGCGGAGAATATCGAGGAGAGCGATTTCGTCGAGCATTTGTTCACCGCGACCATGCACGACTACCTGATGTTTTTCACGAGAAGCGGCCGTTGCTATGTCGAGCGGGTTTTCGAGATTCCCGAGGGCTCTCGCGCCAGCAAGGGACGGTCGATAGCGAACCTCCTGGACCTGCGGAGTGAGGAAAAGATCGCTGCCACCATCCGAATTCAGGGGCAGAAGACCGATGAGGAAACGTGGAGCGACAAGCTTCATGTCGCCTTCTCGACCCGGGGAGGAATCGTGAAAAAATCGAACCTCAATGATTTCAAGAACATTCGCAAAGGCGGCATCATCGCGATCAAGATCGAGGAAGGCGACCGACTCATCGATTGCCGCATGACCACCGGCCAGGATGAGATCGTGCTGATAACTCACGACGGGATGAGCATTCGTTTCCATGAGGAGGAAATGCGCGACCAGGGCCGGGATACGGTTGGTGTCTGGGGCATCCGTCTCGAGCAGGGGGATTACGTCGTCGGCGCGGCCGTTGTGAACAAGGACGCGCAGCTTCTCGTGGCCGGGGAGAACGGCTTTGGCAAGCGCACCAGTTTCGAAGAGTACCGGGTGCAAAGCCGTGGAGGCAAAGGGATCATCACGATGAAGACAACTGAGAAGACCGGCGGCGTCGCCGGTGCACTCACTCTCCGGGATACGGACGAGATAATGCTCATTACCAACAAGGGCAAGATGGTTCGCACGAGGGTTGCGGGGATTCGCGAGACTGGCCGGAATGCGCAGGGAGTTAAGCTCATCGACTTGCGGGAGGGTGAAGTTCTTCAGGATATAGCCCCAGTAGTCAGCGATGCCGAAGACGCTGAAGAGGGGTAAGAGGAGTTGGCCTGCTCTTGGCGGCGAGCGCCGGTAAGGTTATCCGGAAGCGCTCTTTTTTCCGAAGCAGACTGTTGTCACGAGCGGGCATTCGATGGGAGGTGCCTCGATCTCTAGTGGCGGACTGATTTTCGTCCTTTCAAGCGCTTTCGCCGTGACGAACCAAGGCGAGTTTGTGCATGGTATTCAAGCTTTGTTTACCCGCGGGAGATTCGGAAGGCGACCAGCGCGCGGTGGCAAGGCACGGCAAGAAAATGTTAAGCGCGCTGACTTTCAACATGCAGAATGGTCAGGTTTGGGATGAGGAGAATCCCGACCAGGCCGAGGTGAGCCTTTCCCGCGCGATCGAGTTCCTTCGCGAACAGAATGCAGATATTATCTTTCTCCAGGAAGTCGAGCGCGGATACGATGGCGGTCAACAGATCGAGCCCCCGCCCCACTACGAGCGCCTGAAAAATGACCTGGCCGAATACGATTCGGTTTTCGGTTATCCGCGGCCGAACCGGATGGAAATTCCCTTCGGTCTCGGGTTGGCGATATTTTCAAAAACGGCGCTCAGGAATTTTTATCGTAAGGATCTTCCTCCGGCGGAGATCGCTTTTGAGTTCGCGGGCGTCCTGCGGAAACCCTCTCATCGCCTTATGATCGGAGCGGAAACGCAAATCAATGGTCGCTCCCTGCGGTTGATTAATACCCACCTTCAGGCGTTTTTCATGATCAATGCTTCAAGTAATGACCACCATACCCAGCGCGACCGGGTCGAGCTCGAGCTAAGGAGATGCACCGATGCGACATTACTGGGCGGCGATTTCAACTGCGCCCCGGGCGAGTCGCTGATCGAGCAGTTCAAACGCGCGGGCTTCCGGCCATCGCAAAATGCGAAAGCGACCTGGCGGAGGATGCCATTCGTGGTCGATCATATTTTCTACAATGATGCCTTGCGACTCGAGGCGTGCAGTGTCATCCCCACCAAAGCTTCCGACCATCACGCGGTGCGTTCCCAGTTTTCGTTCGCCGAGTGAACCTCGTCTCGCTAAGTGAGAGGAATTCGCGCAATGCCTGACGTGATCACGGCCGAGTTTTCGGATTTCTTTTTCGCTAGTATCTCTGTCCCAGTCCCGGCACAAACGCTAACGTGTCTCGGCTGCCGTGTGCCTTGGCGGACCGGACTTTGCGAAATATCTCTCCTGCGGCTCAAAGCCCCGCACGTTCATAGCCCTGTTGCGAATAAACTTAGAATAAGGCTGGGGCTCTTAGGAGCCTGTGCCGACGTACTCGGCCGTGTACGTGTCAAACTTCGACGTCTGGCCAACCTTGGGGGTTGACTTCAGGTCATAGACATTGTTTCCGACGATCTCGTTGCTTTGAGTATCGTAAATCATTACGGCGGACTGGCCTTTGTTGAAAGACTCGGTCTGGGTCTTTACCGCAATATAACGAGTCTCCTTCGGCGGCTTGGCTTTCTTTTTGCCGGAGGACGCGGAAGCGGAGGCTGCTTTCGCCGCTCGTTCTTCTGCGGCAGCGCGTTGGGCCATGTAGATGCGCGCGCGTTGCTCCGCAATCTGGCGCTGGCGCACTGTAGCCTGATGCTTGGCGATCACGTAGGAGACACCGGCAGCGAGTGCGGCTGCTCCGAGCGCGGCGGGTATGGCGATCCGGGAATCGACACCGGCGGCCGCAAGCGGAATTCCGGTGGCCAAGCCGGCCACCGTTCCGAAAACCCCTGCATTCTCTCCGGGGGTAAGATTCTCGCAGCTGCTTGATGTCAGCGCCAGGCAAACCGAAGCAACGGTTGCCGGAAACACTTTAGGATTCATAAAAGGGAAGCGCTAACGAATTCCCTCCGGCGTTGACAAGCACAAAACCAGCGACGGTCATGGCGCATGGGTGACTTCGCTCCGCGCACCGTTGCGGCGGCACCAGGCGGCGGCGGCGGCGTTGCCTCGCCGTGCCGCTTCCAAATACCACTGTCGGGC
>DASTFP010000177.1:0-3473 GCA_035719865.1 Terrimicrobiaceae bacterium
GATGTGCCCGTCTACGGGATTCAAGGCGGCCTTGGCATGCCGGGCTTTAGCCTCGCGCCCGGGCAGACGCTCGAGGAGTCCTTCGAGATCTATGCCGGTCCGAAGGATCTTTCCCAGCTCCGCAAGCTGGGCCGGGGGCAGGAAGCAGTGATGAATTTTGGAATGTTCGGCTTTGTCAGCGAGTTCCTGCTCTGGGCCATGAACAGCCTGAATGCCATCTTTCACAGTTACGCGACGGCGATCATTGCGCTTACAATCATTATCAAATCCCTCCTTTGGCCGATTCAGAACAAGGCGACGAATCAAATGAGAAAGATGTCGCTGCTTGCTCCGAAGATGACCGAATTGCGCGAGAAGTACAAGGATGATCCTCAAAAAATGAATGAGGAGGTCATGAAGCTGTATCGCGAGTACGGGGTGAATCCTTTTAGCGGCTGCGTGCCGCTGCTCATCCAGATCCCGATTTTCTTCGGCTTCTACGCGATGCTCGGAAGCGCCATCGAATTGCGCAACAGCTCCTTTCTTTGGGTGCAGGACCTCTCACAGCCCGATACGGTCTTCCATATTTTGGGGTTCCCGATCAACGTGCTTCCGATCGTGATGACGGGTACCATGGTCTGGCAAATGGCGGTTTCGCCCAAGAGCGGCGACGCGATGCAGCAGCGGATTTTTTACTTCATGCCGGTGGTCTTCCTGGTCTTCGCCTACAACTACGCGAGCGGGCTGGCGCTTTATTGGACAACGCAGAATCTTTTCTCTATTGTCCAGCTTTATCTGACCCGGAACAAGCCGCTTCCCACGCTTGAGAAGAAGAGCGTCGTCGCGAAGAAAGAAGCGGCCGCGGCGAAGAGAAGGAAAAAACGAGCGGCTCCATGAGCAACCTCACGCCACGTGAAATTCTCGATACGATGCTTGGCTATCTCGGTTTCGTTTTCGAAATCGAGGAGCAGGAGCGTGATGGCCACAAGGTTCTCCAGATCTTCACGCACGAAGCGGACCTTCTTATCGGGCGTCGCGAGCAGACCCTGGACGACCTGCAGTTCCTTTTAAACCGGATTCTCCAGGCCGGCGACCCCAAGGCGCCTCGCGTCGTGGTGGACGTCGACCATCATCGCGCGATGCGGGACGACGCGCTCGTCGCCAAGGTGCGCCACCTGGCAGAGGCCGTCAAGAGCACCGGGCGCCCGCTCCAGACGGAACCGCTCAACTCCTACGACCGCTACGTGGTCCACAATGTGTTCAAGGATGATGCCGATATTACAACGTGGAGTCCTCCCGACGATGCAAAGCTCAAGCGCATCACCATTCGGTTGCGAAAAAAAAGTTCTTAATAAATGGTGAGATCGCCGCTATTTTCGCGCACGATGAAGCTGGCGGCACTTCTCATTGTTGCGCTTCTGGGCCTGTTGGCGAGTTTGCCTGCCCAGGAACCAATCATTACAGCCGACTGCGCGCTCCTTTTCGACGCTAATACCGGAAAGGTCCTCTACAAGAAAAATGAGAACGAAAGGCGACCGGTGGCCAGCACGCAGAAGCTGCTGACCGCACTTCTCATCGCTGAGTCGGGAGATCTCTCGGCTCCGGTCACAATTGACAGGTCCGATATGTTCGCCGCGCCGACGAAGCTCTATCTCAAAGCGGGCGACACCTACACGCGCCAGCAGTTGCTCACCGCCCTGCTCGTCAAGAGTCCGAACGACGCGGCGCGCGCTCTGGCCCGGGACAATGCGGGAAGCATCGAAGGTTTTGCCGCCAAGATGAACGCGCGAATCATGCGGATGGGCGCGACCTCGTCTCATTTTGTCAACCCCAATGGCCTTCCGGCTGACGACCAATACTCGACCGCCCGCGACATGGCCCGCGTGGCAAGAGCGGTCTATTTTAACCCGCTTCTCCGCGATATCATGCGAACGAAACATTGCTCGTTTCGCTACGCCAGCGGGAAAACGATTTCTCTGCAGAACACAAACCGTGTGCTCCGCACGTATTCGTTCTGCAATGGGATGAAGACCGGTTACACCGACGCTGCGGGACATTGCCTGATATCGAGCGGCTCCTGGAACGGCAAGGACGTGATTGCCGTGGTTCTCGGTAGCAACAGGGGGCATGTCTGGCAGGAGTCCGCGTCACTTCTTGCCTACGGCTTGGGAATCAGGGACACGCAGTTGACCTCCCTCCGTGCTACTGCTTCGCCGATTCCGGACGACGAGGAGTAAGTGGCCAAACAGTATACTCTGGACGCCCCGGCGGTTCCTCACCCTGGAATCGACTACGCAGCGGAGCTCAATGCGCAGCAACTAGCCGCCGTCACTTCCCCACCGGGCCTGGCTCTGGTGATCGCGGGCGCTGGCAGCGGAAAGACGCGCACGCTCACCTATCGGGTCGCATGGTTGCTCGAGCAAGGCGTGCCTGCGCGGGCGATTCTGCTGCTGACTTTTACCAACAAGGCGGCTCGGGAGATGCTTGATCGCGTTATCTCTCTGCTGCCCCGGAGCGCGGAGGGCATCTGGGGCGGAACGTTTCATTCCGTTGGCAATCGCATTCTCCGCCGCCACGCCGAGCGGATCGGCTTCGGGCCGGGATTCACGATCATGGATCGCGAAGACCAGGATGAAATGATTTCGAGCATCGTCGCGCGCGAAGGTTTGCGCACGAACGATCGAAGATTCCCGAAGGCGGAGGTGCTCGCCGATGTTTTCAGCTACTCGGTGAACACCGGCGCTTCCATCCCCCGGGTGCTGCATTCCAAATACCCCTACTTTCTTTCTCTTCGCGAGCAAATCGAGCGTGTGCAGATCGTCTATGAAGAGCGCAAGAAGCAATCAAACGCGATGGATTTCGACGACCTTCTGTCGAAGACGCTGGAGCTCTTTCAAACGGCGGACGATGTCGCCGGATACTATCAGAACCAGTTCCGCCACGTCCTGGTGGATGAATATCAGGATACCAACCGCATTCAGGCGCAACTTGTCGACTCGATTGCCAGCCGGCACGGAAACGTGATGGTCGTCGGCGACGACGCGCAGAGCATCTATTCGTGGAGAGGCGCGAATTTCGAGAATATCATCCAGTTTCCGAACCGGCATCCCCAGACGCAAGTTTACAAGATCGAAACCAACTATCGCAGCGTTCCAGAGATTCTTGATGTCGCGAACGCGGCGATCTGCGCCAACGAGCGTCAATTTCGCAAGGAACTTACCCCGGTTCGCTCCTCGCATCACCTCAAGCCCGCGCTCGTCGCGCTTTCGACGAGTGCTCAGCAGGCGGCCTTTGTCGCGCAGCGTGTGCTCGAACTTCACGAAGAGGGCATCGCGCTCCAAGAGATGTCCGTACTCTACCGCGCGCACTATCATTCCATGGAGGTGCAGCTTGAATTTACCCGGCGCGGCATTCCGTTCTTTATCACCAGCGGGCTGCGCTTCTTCGAGCAGGCGCACATCAAGGATGTCTCGGCGTTCCTCCGATTAACCGTC
>DASTFP010000178.1:0-6851 GCA_035719865.1 Terrimicrobiaceae bacterium
GCGGTGGTTCTGGCCGTCGGAGGCAACGAACAATATGATGGCGAGGCCCATGATCGCTCTTTCCGGCTGCCGGAGTTTCAGGACGACCTGATCCTGAATGCCTGGAACCTCAATCGCCGCGCGATCGTGGTTTTGCACGGCGGCGGAGGCTTCAACGTGCAAGCGTGGGTCAACAAAGTGCCGGCCTTGCTCCATGCCTGGTTCCCGGGGCAGTATGGCGGCCAGGCGCTGGCGGAGATTCTCTTCGGCGAAGTGAATCCATCCGGCAAGCTGCCGATTACGATAGAGAAGCGCGTTCAGGATAATCCAGCCTTTGCGACGTTTCCTCTCGACAATCTAACTCCCCAGTTTCTCCACAAAGAAGCTGAAGCTGGGCAGGGCCTTTTGGTGGGCTATCGGGGATACGAGAAAAAGGGCATCAAGCCTCAGTATCCTTTCGGGTATGGTTTGTCCTACACGAAATTCCGTTACTCGGGCCTCGACATTGACCCGGTCTTTTTCAGGAGAGACGATGACCTTGTTCGAGTCAGCTTCCGTGTCACGAATACCGGGAAGCGCGACGGAGCCGAGATCGCTCAACTGTATGTCGCTCCGGTCAATCCTCCGGTAGATCGTCCCCACAAGGAACTGAAGGGATTCCAGAAGGTCTATCTCAAGAAGGGCGAATCGAAAAAAGTGACAATTACCCTCGATCGGCGCTCGCTGGCTTACTATAACGACAAGACCGACACATGGGATGTCGCGCGCGGACTTTACAGGATTCTGGTGGGCTCCTCCTCGGAGGAGATCGAGTTACACAGGCCCTTGGTGAACCTGTCCCGTCGTCGCTGTCTGTCTTGGACAGCAGTCCGGTGCCGGGAGCAAAGAAGGCAGCCAAGAACCCGACGTCGAAAGGCGCGGACGGCCTGACGGCGGCAATCGCAGCTGCGGAGCGCACCCTGACGGTCAACGATGGCAGCGGGAGCGGACGAAATGCTGCGGGCACATTGGTCACGGTGACCGCCGACCCGCCGCCGCCGGGCCAAAAGTTCTCGCGCTGGAGTGGAGACACGCAGATCCTTGCCAATCCGTCCGAGTCCACCACCACGGCGACCATGCCGTCGCTTGATGTCACGATCACGGCAACCTACGCCGGCGGGCAATCGGAATAAGAGGCCTGCCGATACCGCGACCGGCACGGCCGCGCTGGGTGCACGATGACTAAATTAGCCAAAACGGACCTGCTTTCCGGACTTCTCTGGGAAGCAGGTTTGGCTTTGCCGTTATCGGCGGTTGTCCCAACCGCCTATCGATCACAGGCCCTTGACACAAGGGCCTCTACAACTGTGGTTCGCGGAAGAACGCCCGCAGAAAGTCCGGATCGCGAAATCCTCCTCTTTTTCCAAGGCGGACGATGATTAGGTTCTCCGATCGCGAAACATAAACGCGCTGACCGTGAGAGCCGACCATGGCTATCAAGTCGGATGGTGCGAGCCTTGATAGACACGAGCGCGTCCACGCCTGGCGTCTTGAAGCTATTGCTTCCTCGACGTCGCACTCAACGGCATCCTTTGCCGGCGCATAGCGATTCAGCCAGAAGCCCAGCCCGTACATGGGATTTGCCGACGACCCCGCCGATGCGGTGCGAATCAAGGAGGAGGGGATGCGGAAGAGAAATCGATCCCACCAGCTATCGCGGCGGACGACTTGTGCGGCAGCGAGAAGATCGCGCGCGGACAGCTGGGCCCCCGCGGAAAAATAGGGATTTCCGAGACGGTCCCGTCTCCAACCGCCAGGCTTGATCCCCAGAGGGCTAAATACTGCGCCTTCGATCCAGGTAAGGGGGGATTTATCGAGCTTTCGTGCCATTAGCACTTCGAGGGCTTCGTAGTGAGATGGACCATAAGCGAATGCCTCGCCCGGCGTCGAGATGACAGGAAGTTTCAGAGCGGCCTTATCCTTGTTGCGGAGATTCGCTGCGTAGAGTTGTTCGAATCCAGGGGAGAGACCGGAACTTTGGTTAAGCAGGTCGCGAACCGTGATCCTGCGTTTTCGAGGGTCACTTCTCCATTCGGTCAGGGTCAGGCTCACCGGCTCGTCGAGCTCCAGGACATTCCTGCCGATGGCGCTAAATGTCCCGAGCGCGCAGAGGCTCTTGGTGATGCTGTAAACGTTCTCGGTCTTGTCGCGGGAACCTCCGGCGCTGTAGCGTTCGAGGCGGAGACGCCCGTTTTGCCAGATCAGAAGCGCGCGCTCGCCGTGCTGTGCCGAGTATCGCGCAGCACCGTCCGTTCCAGCGAACGCTTGCACACCAACCGAAGCAAGGATCGCGAGCAATGAACTGCGCTTGACCTTTGAAAATCCCGCGAGCCAAGCGCTTTTCCTTTGCATCGGAACTCTGGTTTCGGCGCGCGTCATCCCGCGTAACGGCTGTTCATTTTGGTGCAATTAACCCGAAGGAGAGTTCGCCGTTCCCAGATTTGCAAGCGGCGATTTCAGGGTTGCTTTCAGCTTTGTTCAGGGCGATATTTTCCCAGAATGAGCCCTACCCTTACCGCAGTAAGCCAACTGGATCAGCTTAAGCAATTTACGACAGTTGTTGCCGATACCGGAGATTTTGAATCGATCCGGAAGTATGCGCCGCAAGACGCGACGACAAACCCGACCTTGATCTTCAAGGCGGTTCAAATTGAGGAATACAAGCCGTTACTTGAAAAGGCAATTGCCGACAATAAGGGTTCGTCGCTCAGCGGTTCTGCGCTTCACAAGAAGATCATCGACGACCTGTTGATCGCTTTCGGAAAGGAGATTCTCGAGATCGTGCCGGGGCGGGTTTCCACTGAAGTCGATGCCAGGCTCTCATTCGACCCCGAAGCGACTGTCCAGAAAGCGCGGTATCTCATCGGTCTCTACGAGAAGGCGGGTATTCCGCGCGAGCGGATTCTTATCAAAATCGCATCGACCTGGGAGGGGGCTCGAGCTGCCGAGGTCTGCGAAAAAGAGGGCATTCACTGCAACCTGACTCTCATGTTTTCTTTGGCGCAGGCGATCGCGTGCGCGGATGCGGGCGTTACTCTGATTTCGCCCTTCGTCGGCCGTATTTACGATTATTACAAAAAGACGACCGGCAAGGAGTATGTGGGCGCCGAGGACCCGGGCGTGCAGTCAGTTCAAAAGATTTACACCTACTATAAGAAGTTCGGATACAAAACCCAAGTCATGGGCGCCAGCTTCCGAAATGTCGGGGAAATCCTCGAGCTTGCGGGTTGCGACTTGCTCACGATTAGCCCGGATCTCTTAGGAAAATTGCAGGAGTCGGAGGGCTCTGTCACCCGGAAACTGAGTCCCGATACCGCGAAGTCGGCGAATATCGAGCGCATTGACGTTACAGAGAAAGCTTTTCGCTGGTTGCTGAACGAGGAGGCAATGGCGACGGACAAGCTTGCTGAGGGCATCCGCAATTTCGCCGCAGACATCGTTCGCCTGGAAGGCATCATTGCCAAAGCCGTCTAGCGTGCTCCGGTTTCTCGTAGTCACGCTGCTCTCTTGCGCCGCCGCGTTGCCCGTTCTCGCGACGACTGCGGCGGTGGAGCACCCCGGTTCTCTGCCGATCCTGCTCGGTGTGGACAAGGTTCGGGCCCAACTGAAGCTGGACTCCTTGCAACGTGCGCTGCTCGATTCGCTGCGCGCCGAATACAAGTCTGCTGCCCGCAAGCTTACCAATCCCATGCCGGTATCGGCGCAGGAGCGAGAGGTGGCCGGGAAGAAACTTCTGCAACTCAACGAGCGATTCAATCAACGGGCGCTTTCGATACTTAGTGAGGCTCAACGCGCCAAGTTGGTTGGAATCGAACGCAGACTATTGGGCGCAACCATGGTCTATGCCCCCAGCGTGCAGACGAAGCTTGGGCTTACTGAGGAGCAAAAGCAGAAGGTTGAGAGCATCCGTCGGGAGGGCCTTGCGTTTGTTGGAAAAATCAACCGCAAGTTTGAAGCGGGAAAGATCGGCCAGCAGCAACGGGTTCTACTTCTCAAGAGTCGTCGCACCAGGCAGAGCGCCGAGATCCTCCAGGTTTTGACGCCGAAACAGCGCGAGACCGTTCAAGTGCTGGAGGGCCAAAAACTCGAGAGTTGAGCGGGCTTGGAGCCGAAAGGCTAAGACCACGCGTCGTGAAAGGCTGAGCCAGGGCATTCCGCCATGCCGAAGCATCGGCTCCTCCTGGCCTCTTTATGAGTTGCCGGGAAGACCTTGAGATTGCAACCTCCGGGTTATCTCGTGTGAAGTGCGGGAGACCTATAAATGAAGATCTATCTCGACGGTGAGTTTTGCGACAAGGAAGACGCCAAGATTTCGGTGTTTGATCATGGTCTGCTTTACGGCGACGGCGTCTTTGAGGGCATCCGCTTTTATCACGGAAAGGTCTTCCGGCTGGCCGAGCATATCGACCGGCTTTACGATTCTGCGAAGGCGATCTGTCTGAATGTGCCGGGCGACAAGCCTGCCATGATTGAGGCCGTGCTCGGGACCATAAGGAAGAACGAACTCCGGGACGGTTACGTGCGCCTCGTCGTGACACGCGGAAGCGGCGACCTGGGGTTGAACCCGGCGCTTTGTCCGCGGCCCACCGTGTTCATCATCGCCTCCAGGATAACGCTCTATCCGAACGAAATGTATAAGAGCGGCCTACAGGTTGTGACCTGCGCCACGCGAAGGATTCCGCACGGTGCATTGAGTCCGATGGTCAAGTCTCTTAACTACCTCAACAATGTGCTGGCAAAGATCGAGGCGCAGCAGGCAGGTGCCGGCGAAGGATTGATGCTGAACGAACAGGGTCTCGTGGCGGAGTGCACGGGCGACAACATCTTCACCGTAAAAGACGGCGAGATTAATACTCCGCCGATTTCCTCCGGCGCTCTGGCGGGAATTACCCGGCAGGTCGTATTCGAGATGGCGGCAGAATTTGGCGTTCGCATTAGCGAACCGGACATGACGCGTTATGACATTTTCACCGCCGACGAGTGTTTCTTAACCGGCACGGCGGCCGAAGTTATTCCGGTGGTTAAGCTCGACAGCCGGGTGATCGGGGATGGCGTCCCCGGCCCGATCACGCGCCGTCTGATCGAGCGGTTCCACCAGTTGACAGAGACGACAGGGACAGCGATTTATTGAGTGATATGCAATGCGATGTTTGCCAGCAGAAGGAAGCGACAGTTTTTCTGACGCAGATCGTTGGCGGCAAGATGCAGAAGGTGAATCTTTGCGAAGCTTGCTCCAAGGAAAAGGGCGTGAATGACCCGACGGGCTTCGCGTTGGCTGATCTTCTGCTTGGCATGGGTGCGGCTCAGGAAATTGAGCGCTCGCCCAGCGGTGTCACCTGCTCCGTGTGCGGCTTCACGCAGGCGGATTTCAAGAAGACGGGCCGCCTTGGCTGCAGCGCGTGTTATGATGTCTTCGCCGAGAGCCTCGAATCGATGCTCAAGAATATGCAAAAGGGCTCGGAACATGTCGGCAAGTCGCCGGCGAGCCTGGTGAAGAATCGCCAAATGGACGCCCAGATAAAAAACCTGCAGTCCAGTCTCGAACGAGCTGTGGCCGAGGAAGAATACGAGAAGGCGGCCGACCTGCGTGATCAGATCCGGCGGATAGAATCCGGCCAGCGAGTATGAAATTCTCGAAGATCATCGCAAACGCGGGCGAATGGCTCACTGGCGACGGACCGCACCGGCAGATTGTGGTGACGAGCCGGGTGCGTCTTGCTCGCAATGTCACGGGCAAGCCGTTTCCTGGCTGGGCCAAGAAGGCGGAACGGATCGAGGTCCTCAAGATCGCGAAGGCTGCTGTCATGCAATTGCCTGCGATGGATGATGCTTTTTCCGAGAACCTCGAGGCGCTTTCTCCCTTGGAAAAGCAGGTGCTTGTCGAGAGGCATGTGATCAGCCGGGAACACGCGGCCAAGGGCGTGGGGAGCGCGGTGGTGATGAATGTAGCGCAAAGCTTGAGCTTTATGATCAATGAGGAGGATCATCTGCGGATGCAGGCCATCTGCCCCGGTCTCCAGCTCGGGAAGGTCTTCGCGATGATCAATCGCGCCGACAGCGAACTGGAGTCTCTGCTTGATTTCGCTTTTCATCCGAAACTCGGTTACCTCACGGCCTGCCCTACCAACGTTGGCACCGGGATGCGCGCCTCCGCGATGCTTCATCTTCCCGGGCTGGTCATGAGTGACCAGATGAACAAGATCATCAACTCCGTGAACAAGATCGGTCTGGCCGTGCGCGGGCTTCACGGCGAAGGCACCGAAGCGATGGGAAACCTGTTTCAGGTATCCAACCAGATCACCCTCGGCGAGACGGAGGAAGAGATCATCGAGCGCCTCAAGAAAGTCATTGAGACCGTTATCGAGCACGAGCAAAACGCGCGTCTGCTCTTGCTGCAGCGCAAGGCGATCGCCCTTCTCGATCAGATAGGGCGCGCGTATGGGATTCTCTCGCACGCCCACTCGATCAGCTCAAAGGAAGCTCTCAATCAGCTTTCCGTTATCAAGCTGGGGATTGACCTTGGACTGTTTCCTGAATCGCACCGCTCGTCGGTCGATGAGCTTTTCATCGAGACCCAGCCTGCGCATCTCCAAAAAGGCGCGCAGACACAAAAAATGTCCGCCGAGGAAAGGGACGCCTTGCGCGCCACCTTGATTCGCGCCAAACTAAAGAGCCTTCCTGAGCCGGATACGACGAAGATTACTATAAAACCCTCTGGATCGCAGGAAAATGATGAATAACTTCACGCCTCGCGCGCAACAGGTTCTGGCCCTTGCCCGTAAGGAAGCCGACCGTTTCAACCATAACTATGTCGGGACCGAGCATTTGCTCCT
>DASTFP010000179.1:0-4464 GCA_035719865.1 Terrimicrobiaceae bacterium
CAATAACATCCTGAAGCTTCTGGGTTGCGCCCTCGCGGATGATCGCGGAGACAGCGCTGTTTGAGACGAGAATTTCGTTGACGGCCACGCGCCCCATTCCGTCCGCCCTTTTCAGAAGAAGCTGCGCCACCACCCCGCGCAATGATGAGGCGAGCATCGTGCGCACCTGCGCCTGCTGGTCGGCCGGAAAGACGTCGATGACCCTGTCGACAGTTTTGCGCGCGTTGTTGGTGTGGAGGGTGCCGAAGACCAGCAGGCCGGTTTCGGCGGCGGTCAAGGCGAGCGAGATCGTCTCGAGATCGCGCATTTCCCCAACCAGGACGATATCGGCATCTTCGCGCAGCGCGGCCTTCAAGCCCGCCGGAAAGCTGATGGAGTGCTCGGGAACTTCGCGCTGAGTAATAACACTCCGTTTGTTGCGATGAACGAACTCGATCGGCTCTTCGATGGTCACGATATGGCGGGGGAAGTTGATGTTGATGTGATCCATCAGAGCCGCGAGGGTGGTGCTTTTTCCCGAGCCCGTCGGACCGGTGACCAGCACGATGCCGCCGCGCATTTCCCCAAAGCTCTTCACGACCGATGGAACACCGAGCTGCTCGAGGTTTTTGATCCTCGTGGGAATACTTCGAAAAACCGCGCCGTATCCGTTGATCTGCTTGAGATAGTTAACGCGAAAGCGATTTTCCTCGTCCATCTCGTAGGCAAAATCGAGATCGCCTGCCTCTTCGAATCTTTGCCAGCGGGTCGGCGAGCAGATTTCGCTTAGCATGAAGGACATTTCCTCGTGAGTAAGGAGTTCTTCACGGATCGGGAGAATCTCGCCGTGGCGACGGATTTTCGGTGGCTGGCCTTGCGCGAGGTGTAGGTCAGATCCTCCAGCCTGGAGGAGAACATGGAAGAACTGGTCGATGTAGGCCATGGTTACTTCAGTCCGAGCGCTTGCCTCATGAGCGTTCTGTTTTCCGCGCGATAGAGCGCCTCCTCGATGTTGATGAGTCCGGCCTCGGAGAGATGCAGAAGGGAATCGTCCATCAATTGCATGCCCTGTTTCTTGCCGGTCTGAATCACCCCGGGCAGCATAAACGTCTTGCCATCCCGGATCAGATTGCCGACCGCAGGATTATTCATGAGAATTTCCATTGCCAGGCATCGGCCCGTGTTGTCCGAGCGCGGCACGAGTTGCTGGCTGATAATCCCGCGCAGTGATTCGCTGACCATGACGCGAATCTGGTCGCGCTGGTCGTTCGGAAATACATCCAGCACACGATCGAGAGTTCGCGCGGCGTTGCTTGTATGGAGAGTGCCAAGGACGAGATGACCGGTTTCGGAGGCGGTGATCGCAAGGGAAATCGTCTCCAGGTCACGCATTTCGCCGACCATGATGACATCGGGATCCTCGCGCAGGGCCCCGCGCAGCGCGTCGGCGAAAGAGACTGTGTGCGTATGGACTTCGCGCTGCGTCACGTGACAACTCTTTGAGGGAATGAGGTATTCGATCGGGTCCTCCAGGGTGATGATGTGATCACGCCGGGTTAGATTGATTTCCTCGACCAAAGCCGCCAGCGTGGTGCTCTTGCCGCTGCCCACGGTGCCGGTTACCAGGATCAGACCGTTGTGATATTGGGTGAGCAGCTTGAGCTGAGAAGGCAACCCGAGTTCGGCCATGGTGCGAATCTGGCTGCTGATGATCCGGAATGTGAGGTCGTAGCCGAGCCGTTGCTTCACGATGCAGGCCCGGTAGCGACCGAACGAATTCGAATAAGCAAAATCCACGTCACCGCGATCGGCGATCGCTTGCCATTGGGCTCCTGTCAGAAATCCCGCGGCGAGCTTCTCGGTGTCCGGCGCCGCCAGGACAGGGGCCTTCAGCCAGATGGGCTCGAGGGTCCCAAACCTTCTCCAGGACGGAGGTGAACCCACAGCGAGATGAATGTCGGATGCTCCGGACTCTTTTCCGATCATCAGGTAGTGATCGACATGCTCGAGCGGGGAGCTCCCGCTTTTCTCTACGACTTCGACTTTGGTTGCATAGGCGGTCCGCGAATCCACGATCAACGAACAATAGGCAGTTTGCCGCGACGGTCGAGAGATGGAAGCAAGGAAAAGGCGTCTGCGCCGTGCACGGAAGGTGCGGGATCTGGCGCTATTTTCTGAGCTTCGTTACGACGTCAGCAAGGCGGTGTCCCGCGTAACTCATCACGGCGGGCCTGAGCACAGGGAGGACGAATCGGACCAGCGCGAAGAGCAGAGCGATCAAGCCGGCTCGCTTCGTCTTCTTATCCACCGTGGCTGCGGGAACGCCGTTTGGCTTGATGGTTTTCGTTACGACGCGCGTCCTCGATTTCGGGCCCGCAAGAATCCAACCTAGAGCGGCGGCGCCGCTGAGCCATGCGTAAGGTTTCTTACGCACGAGGTTATTGAGTTTGGCCTTCAGATCCAATTCCGCGCGCAGGGCGGCACACCTTTGAAGGATTGCCCCCCGACTGTCCGTGAGCTCTGCGAGAATTTCCTCCTTGGTCATGGCTTGATGTTTCTCAACGCTTCGAAATCCCTTTGCAGTTCGACCGCGGTGGCTTTGAAAACCGGGGTTCGCAGACAGCTCTTGGCATAAATGGCACAGAACGCGACCACTGCGAAATGCAGGAGGGCCAAACCGAGGGAAATCCAGATCCACGAGATTCCGAATACGAACGCGAGGAGAAACGCGACAAAGAACAGAAAAAGAAGGTAGCCGAAGGCCACGCAGACGACCGCCACCACCAGCAAGATCAGCAGGCGCAGGCCGACCAGAGCGGCTTCCTTTGTCTCAAGGCTGGCAAGCTGCAGAAGTCCCTGAACATGCCGTCCGGCAGAGCCCGCGAAGCGCAAGAACTCGGGGATCACACCATGCGGCGTCTCCCGCGGCTCGGCGGCAGGCGGTTGTAAAGAATCCGCCATCCCAGTCAAACTAGCGGCGGAATAGGACCCCCATAAGAAAGCCGACGCCGAGAGCAATCCCAACGGCCTTTAAAGGATAGGAGCGGACGTAAGTCTCTGCGTCACCCCGAACATTCTGCGCCTTTACGTTCGCGTCGTTCCAGGCCGATTGAGCCTTACCCTTGTAGTCCTCGGCGAACGTTTTGGCCTGGCCGCGAAATGTCTCGTATTTCGCCGCCGCCGCGTCGGAAACGTCCTTGGCGGCTGCCGTCAAGTGCTCGCGGCCGGTCTCGTAGGCGGAATGCGCCTGTCGCTTGACCGTTTCGCCAACAGTCTTCGTGGCCTCGCTCGCGGCGTTGATCGCCTGTTTGGCGTGTTCGGCACTGCTTTCCAACTTGGCTTGCGTTACATCACTTTTCTCTTCGCTGTTAGTCTCGGACATATGCCTGTCAAGGTTTTGAACGCACTGTGCCAGAAGCTTGCCTCTTGGCAAGCCCGATCCCGGCTATTGTCGCGGAGGTAACAATCGTGTAGCCAAGGGTCATGCAGCCCGCTTCCTCTTTTGCCCCCGGTCGCGTCGAACTTCTCGGCAACCATACCGATTACAATGGCGGTGTGGTCCTTTCAGCAGCCATCAACCTCGGAGTTTCTGCTCGCGGCAGCCGGCGTTCGGACCGCAGGATCGTTCTGACAAGCGAGGGGATTCCAGGCGTCGTGGCCGCAGATCTTGAAAGGCTTTCAGCCGAAGATAGCTGGGCGGACTACCCTCTCGGCGTGGCGAAAATCCTCAAAGATGCGGACTACCCTATCGCCGGGTTTGAAGCGGACTTTTCCAGCAACCTGCCGCTCGGCGCGGGTCTTTCCAGCTCGGCGGCGATCGAGGTTTGCATGGCCGTGTTATTGACCCGGCTTTTCGAGTTCGAGGTCCCGCCACTCGATCTCGCCAGGTTGTGCCGCCAGGCGGAGAATGAGTTCGTCGGGGTAAGCTGTGGATTGCTCGATCAGGTGTCTTCGATTTTCGGCAAAAAGGAGCACGCCATCTTTCTCGATTGTCGCGCCGAGACGGTCGATAACGTTCCCTTTCCGCCCGGAGTGGGTCTCCTCATCGTGCATTCCGGCGTTAAGCACGCGCTATCTGGCGGCGAATATAACGAGCGGCGTGACCAATGCTTTGAAGCGGCTAAGATTCTTGGCGTCTCCGCTCTGCGCGACGCCACCAGCGCGCAACTCAGCGCCGCCGACCTGCCCGATGTCGTCAGGCGGCGCGCCGCACACATCGTCGGCGAGAACGAACGCGTTTTTGAAGCGGTGGAACATCTTAAGCGCCACGATCCTGTCGCTTTCGGAAAGCTTATGTTCACCTCGCATCTCAGCTCGATAGAAAACTTCGAGAACAGCACTCCGGAGCTTGATGCGTTGGTCGAGATCTGCGGCGCGCAAGAAGGTGTCTATGGCGCGCGGCTCACCGGCGGCGGGTTTGGCGGCGCAGTCGTGGCCCTTGTGAGAACGGATGCTATCGATGAGATCGCCAAGACGGTTGAGGCC
>DASTFP010000180.1:0-4920 GCA_035719865.1 Terrimicrobiaceae bacterium
GAACGAGATCGAGGTTGTCGGCACGAAGGCGCGCACCATGCAGCGACGGTTGCGCGATGTCGAAAATCTCGGCGTCGGTGCCTCCAACGAACTCTTTGGATTCGCCAATGGTGAGGACTCTTCCGCGCGGCTTGATTTTCCGGAGGGCTCTGAGGAATCGAACCGCGCAGACGCGGCGTAATCGTTCAGCCGGCTTAGACTGCTCGCTCGCGGCTCCCTGGATGACCAGGCGAAAGCGCTGGCCTGCCAACTCCCAGGAGCGTTCTGTTTCCGTGGGCGCCACGCATTCCGAATTCTGCGACCGGATCCCGGTCTCTGAGCCACTCGATCATGTTAAGAACGAGATAGTTCCAATTTTGGAATCCGGGGTTGAGGATCGGTTCGCCATTATCAGGTTGGTAGTATTCGTGGAGTGTTCCAAAGCGGTCGAGGTCCCGGCCAAAGAGTTGAACGGTCTTGGCGGCCAGTTCCTCCGCATCGCCCCGGAAGCCGTAATTGACCAGTCCGCGCCAGACCAAATAGTTTGAAATTCCCCAGACAGGACCGAGCCAAGACGACGGATTTCCCGTGGCACGCACGTTATACATCTTCTCCAGCCGGGAAAGAGTGCGGATGCCGAATGGCGCATTGAATGTCTTTGTGTCGCGCGCGTGTTCGGCCACGATCCTCTCCGCCTGCTCTTCAGTTGCGAACCCGGCCCAGAGTGCCATAAATCCTGACCAGACGCCGAGCCGTTGAATCAGGCACGGCCAATCCCGTGGCATTCCCTGATGGAGGCCGAACGTTCGCGCGGCTTCGACGGGGAGCAGATTCAGGTCGACGCTGTAGAAAAATCCGTCGCGTTCGTCCCAGCAATGTTCCTGGATCGCCGCTCGCAGCTCTTCGGCGTCCCTCCGATAGTGCTCGGCGATCTCTTCGAAATTGAGGCAACCGCAGAGGTAGGCCGCAGCTTCAAACTCCTTGATCATCAGTGCGTTGAGGTATATCGAGCCTGAGCTGCGCGGCGGGCGGTAATAGGTGCAGGGGTCGTTATCCACCCCGATGGACATATCGGTCTGCCAAAAATAAAGCCCGCACGCATGCCGGTGGTGATTGCGGTAGTTGTTCAGGAAAGTCTGGAGGAAATAGAATTTCGAGCGAAGCCATTCCGCATCCCCGCCATCGTTCTCAGCGAGAAAAGCCGCGTGCTGCGCCAGACAGGGCTTGTGCATGTTCTGCTCGTAGATGTGAGGCGGCTTTACGGGGCCATCCCGGCCTGACAAGATCGGAATCCAGCCGTCCATTCCGCCAAATTCGAGAAAATTCAGCACACAACCGTGCTCGTAGGGCCTGGCTTGATCCCGTGCCCCGCCGTGGCCCGATTTCGCAAGGATTTGTCTTAGCGCGATGTCGCTTAACCAGGAATCCCAGTCCCACAAAACGTCCGCGTACTGATCACTCCCGGGCGTCAGAAAGGGATATTTTAGAGCTCCGCCCGGCTCGCGGAACATTCCCTCGTAACCCGCTGAAAGCCTTTCCTCAATAAGAGCAAAGTAGGAGTCGGCTGGTTTTGCCTTTCTCATCATGGGAGCGCAACTATGAAGACGCGGGGTCTCCACGCAATTCTTTTGGCGGATTCAGAATTCGGGCGCGGTCGGATGTTTGATTCGCATTCGGGATTCCTTCCTCTCCCGGAGGTTGTTAAATGGACTTATGAAGGTATTGATCATTGGCTCGGGCGGCCGGGAACATGCGTTGGCTTGGAAGCTTGCGCAGTCGCCGCGCGTGACCAAAGTCTGCTCTGCGCCCGGCAACGCCGGGACGGCGCAAATGGGAGAGAACGTTCCGATCGGGGCGGAGGATATTCCATCTCTCGTGAGCTACGCCAAGCGTGAAGCAATCGGACTGACGGTCGTAGGGCCCGATGACGCGCTGGCTGCGGGGATAGTGGATGCTTTTGAGCGCGAGGGGCTCAGAATCTTCGGCCCAAACGCCGCCGCAGCGCGACTTGAGTCCTCGAAGATTTTCGCCAAGGATTTTATGCGTCGTCACGGGATTCCAACGGCCGAAGCAAGGGAGTTTTCGGAAAGTCTCGATGCGCACGCGTGGTGCCGTGGGGCGAAGTATCCGCTTGTTGTGAAGGCGGATGGGCTTGCCTTGGGCAAGGGCGTGGTCGTGGCGGAGAACCCGTTGGAGGCCGCAATGGCGATCCACCGGGCAATGGACCAAGGGGTCTTTGGCGAGGCGGGGAGAAGAGTCGTGATCGAGGAATGCCTGCGCGGGGTCGAGTGTTCGATCCACGCTTTGGTGGATGGGTCGGGCTATTGCCTTTTCCCCGATGCCAGGGACCATAAGCGCGCGTTCGATGGGGACCGAGGTCCGAATACCGGGGGCATGGGCACGGTCTCACCGTCCGGGACGCTCGATGCGTCTCTGATCGAGCGCATCCGAGAGGAAGTCCTCGACCGCTTCGTCGCAGGTATCAAGACGGATGGAATCGCGTTCCGCGGCATGCTGTTTCCAGGGCTAATGCTCACCGGGGATGGCCCAAAGGTGCTGGAATTCAACTGCCGATTCGGAGACCCCGAGACGCAAGTGCTCGTCCGCCGACTGCGCGGCGACTTATTGGACCTTCTGGAGGCCTGTGTGGCGGGCGCGCTTGCCGATCAGCGGCCCGAATGGGATGAGCGGGCAGCCGTTTGCGTGGTTCTCGCTTCGGGAGGGTATCCGGGTGCCTACGAGAAGGGCAAGCCGATCGCGGGATTGGAGGACGCTCGGGCGATGAAGGAGGTTGTTGTATTCCATGCGGGAACCAAGCAGGTGGGGCAGCGGCTCTTCACCAACGGGGGGCGGGTATTGGGAGTGACGGCGATGGGTGCGGACCTTAGTGCAGCGCGAGAACTGGCCTATCGCGCCGCCAATACAATCCGCTTTGACCAGATTCAACGCAGAGAGGACATTGGCGCCTCATGATTCTCCGTGTTTTTCTGCTCCTCGCGATTCTGATGGTAACCCTCCGGGCGCAAGAGCCCTCGCCTTCGCCGTCCCCGGTAGCCGAGCCCTCCGCGTCTCCTTCTCCGACCCCAACTCCCGCGCCCACGCCCACTCCCACCCCCCGGACGACGCGCGATTTGATAAATGGCTTGAACGATGATGATGTGGAGAAGGCGCTTCAGACCTTTAAGGAAGGCTTCTTCGACGGCTCGAAGGTCGACGAAAGGGAGATGAAGCGGGCGACTCTGGAGGGGGTCGTCAGGCGGCTTTCTCCGGGCGCCGCCATAGTGAGCGCCTCGACGAAATCTGCTCCGCACACGGAGATTCCGTTCCTCGTTGAAATCCTCGATTCACACATCGCCTATTTCCGCCTCGGCGCGCTCACGAAGGATACACTCGCGCAGTTCGACGCCGCGCTTGCCAGCTTCTCAGATAAGGACATCGACGCGGTGATCCTCGATTTGAGGGGACTCCCCGATGGCGGAGACTACGAGACGGCGGCGGAATTTGCGCGCCGATTCTGCCCCAAGGGAAAGATGCTCTTCTCGATTCAGAAGCCCAGCGCCAAGCAGGAGAGGATTTTTACCTCAAACCAGGATCCTGCCTTTCAAGGAGTGGTAGTGCTTCTGACGGATTTCGAAACCTCGGGCGCCGCGGAGGCGCTGGCAGGCACCTTGCGGCTCAATGCCGGAGCGATGATCATTGGTTCCGAGACGACCGGCGAAGCGGTCGAATTCGCGGAGGCCCCGATTGGCGGCAATGCGGTCCTGCGGGTGGCTGTCGCACAGGTCATTCTGCCGAATTCGGGACCAATCTTTCCTGACGGGCTGAAGCCCGACGTTTCCATTTCGCTGCCGCGCGAAGTCCGGGATCAAATCTTTCGGGAGAGCAAAGAAAAAGGCGTGAGTCAGTTCGTGTTTGATCCTGAGCGCCGGAGAATGAACGAGGCGTCCCTGGTGGCGAATCTCAACCCGGAAATCGAAGCCATGCAGGTTGCCCAGCGGGACCGGGGCAAAGCGCCGCAAGTGCGGGACACCGTGCTCCAGCGCGCAGTGGACCTTGTCACCGCGATCAATTTTTACAAGGGGAAGAAACAGTAGGTGGTTGTCGGCTTCTCGTATGCCGGGTCATCGTGAGGCTGGGGGTTACACTATCCTAAGTCGGCCGAAGAGAAGTCAGGTCTCTGATGCGAAAAATTCCGCGCGATGGGCAATCGCTAAACCACCATCATTTGCTCTGCGTGTGGAGCGATTCGGGACCCTTTGTGAAAGGGGATGGAGTCGCGACTTTGATGTCCGCAGTGTTCCTGGCTTTGGGAATGTCAAATAGTCTCCGAATCCTGGCCGACTCGCTGGCGATTAGCGCTTGCATTCGATCGATGTGATACGGACTCCTCTCGCGCTGCGCCGGAGCGCTCGAACGAACCCGCCATCTTTTTCCTGTGCACCGCGACAAGAGGGAACAGAAGGGCACAGAAGTGGAGCCTGCGATGAGCTCAATGCTTCATCTTCATCCTTCCAATCCCGTGCCCGCCAGTGAGCGGGTGCCGGTCTGGCGCAAGGCAGCGTATGGGTCCGGCGGTCTTACGGACTTCCTTTTTCCAAATATAGTCAACGCCCTCGCGGTACCCATCTACAGCATTGCCTTGAAGATGGATCCCCTTCTATTAGGCATTGCGTTGGCGGTGCCGAAGGTGGTGGGAGCAATCTTGGATCCGCTCGCCGGGGCAGTTTCCGATAACGCGCGGACTCGATGGGGAAGACGCAGGCCTTTCATCCTGTGCGGTGCGGTGATTGGCGCACTTTTACTTCCCTTTATCTGGATGCCTCCGACCGGCACCCAGATGGGACGTTTCATCTATCTCGTGTTGATGCTTTCGATTTATGCCGCGGCGTTTTCGCTCTTTTCCGTGCCATATGGGGCACTCGGCATCCAACTCACCACCGA
>DASTFP010000181.1:0-4714 GCA_035719865.1 Terrimicrobiaceae bacterium
AAGCAGCCGCTGGCGGCTTAGCAAGGCAACAGCCGTCCCTATTTCCAGAGAAATAGGGCGCAGAGGATCAAAGCGCCGGAGTAAAGGAGACCGGCCCAGGCGGCGGCGCGGTAGCGCTGAGTCCTGTCTGTCAGCCATGCGATCTGATCACGCATGAGCCAGGGCATGCCCACCCAGAACAGGCCGTTGATGATCCAAACGTAAGCGAGCAGCACGAGCAGCAAGCGAGTCGTTTCCTGCCGCATGAAAGCCGCTTCAAGAAGAGGTTCCGACGCGAGCAAGGCAAGCATGCCGAAAGCTCTCACCGCGAGGAACTCTTCGACGTATTTCCAGGCCAGGAAAGCGCCTGCCACGATGGCTACAAGCATGAGATTCCGCAGTCGCGCGAACTCGCCGAGATCCATTCCCCGCATCAGCAGGAAGCTCCAAATTGCGGCGAGGGCGATCAGGAGAGTGCCCATCGCGCGAGACCGTGGGAATTGCTTGAGCCAATTCCGCGTCTCCACTGAACGCCACAAGGCGATGATATGCGCGGCCAGAAGGACGACCCCCGTCGCCAGACCGACCGTTTGAAGAGTGAGCGAGTAGATCATTTCGCGGCGCCGACAGCCTGCCTCCGCCTCGTGCCTTCCCAGGTTTGTCGCGCGAGCGCGTCGCTGGCCGCCGCGACCTGTGCCTGCTTTTTGCTGAGCCCTTCCCCGCGTCCCAGTTCGTAACCGTTCCAAATGACCCGCGCAACGAAGCGTTTGGAGTGATCCGGCCCGCTCTGCTCCAGCACCTCGTAGATCGGCGCGCAGGGCTCGATCGCTTGGAGAATTTCTTGCAGAGCGCCCTTCGGGTTGACCTCCTCGGGATTTCGCGCGATGCGCTCGAAGTCATCCTCGGTCGCACGGAGCACAAAATTGCGGGCCGCGTCGAAGCCGCCGTCAAGGTAGACGGCTCCCACCACGCTCTCGAAAGCATCTGCCAGGGTGGAAGCGCGTTCACGCCCCCCGCTCGATTCTTCGCCGCGACCCATCATGAGGTAACGCCCGAGGTCGAGCTCCTGCGCACGCGTCTTGAGCGCGGCGCGCGAGACAATCCGGGTGCGAAGCTTGGTCATCATACCCTCGCTGAAATCCGGATAGAGGCGGTAGAGGTGCTCGGTGACGACCAGTTGGATGACCGCATCACCCAGGAACTCGAGCCGCTGGTTGTCGAAGGGATAGTTTTTCCGCTCGAGCGAAATGCTCGGATGCGTCATCGCCTCCGCCAGAAGGAGCCCGTTGCGAAACTTGTAGCCGAGCCGTCCTTCAATCGGATTCATGATCGAGGCGGCGTGTCGGCTGGGATCGCTATGGGTCATTGGATTCCAAGTTCGTCTATCACGATTTTGAGACTATTTCAAAAGGCGGTCCCTTATCAAATGGTCAAAAATGCAGCCGTTGCAGCGATTCGTGGCGTCCATTACGCGATTTAGCCTTCGAATGTGTCATCCAGCGCTTTCAGCAGGCCCGCAAGGGTCTCTTCGGATTCATCTCCCATGTTGGATATGCGGAAGGTCTTGCCTTTGAGCCGCCCGTAGCCTCCGTCAATCGCCAGGCGATACTTTTCGCGCAGACGAGTAATCCACGCGGCAACGTCGACGCCTTGGTTGTTCTTGATACAGGTGAGCGAGACGGACCGGTATCCCTTGGGAGCGAAAAATTCAAAGCCGCGCTCCCCCACCCACTCATGCACCATGGCATTGAGCAAGCGATGTCGCTCATACCGAGCCTCGACGCCTTCAGCCGCAATTTCAGTGAGCTTGGAGCGCAGGGCGAATATCAACGGAATTACCGGCGTGCTGGGAGTCATGTCCTCCTGCTGGTTTCTGGCGAATTCGAGAAAATCGAAATAGTAACCGCGCCCTGGAATGGTCTGCGCTCGTTCAATGGCGCGTTCAGAGACCGAAAAGAGCGCCAACCCCGGAGGCAGCGCGAGGGCCTTTTGGCTTCCAGTAAGAAGCACGTCGATTCCGAGGTCGTCCATGGGGATCGCCTCCGTGGAAAACGAGGAGACAGCATCCACGATGAACATCACCTCGGGAAATCTGCGCATAACGCCGGCGATCTCCCGGAGCGGATTGCGCACGCCGCAGGAGGTTTCATTGTGAATGAGGGTCAGCGAATCATAGGATCCAGTCGAAAGCCTCTCCTCGATCATCTTCGGCAAGATGGGTTGTCCCCACTCGACCTGGAGGGCCTCGGCCTCCTTTCCGCATCGTTTGCTCACATCGAACCATTTGTCCGAGAAAGCGCCGCACATGCAGTTGAGGACCTTGCGTCCGACGAGATTGCGGATCGATCCTTCCATGACGCCCCAAGCCGAAGATGTGGACAGGTAGACAGGGCGTTGCGTTCCAAAGAGGGCTTTCAACTCGGGCTGGATTTCGCGATAGAGGGTTTTGAAGTCGGCGCCACGATGACCGATCATCGGACTGCACATGGCGGCGAAGGTTTTCGCCGACACCTCCACGGGTCCCGGAGTGAAGAGCTTGATATGCGGTTTCTGCATCGCCGGGGACTAGTTCTCCCAGATAAAGTTCTCCAAACGCAAACGATTCACGCGTTCCCGAGCTTCTTCGGCACGCGGGCCGTCAACACTGCCAATCTTTTCATAGACGGCAATCGCTTCCTTCCAGAGCCTTTGCGATTCCAGAAGCCGGCCGGCGTCGAAGCCGGCCTTATAGTACCAAAAGTACTCCGGGCCTCCCTTTTGCCCTTCGGAAAACGCGGCATAGTAGGCATCGAGCGCGGCGTCGTAGTTGCCGAGTTTCTCGTAGGCAGCTCCGATCTTGGCGAAAGCCTGATTGCTCCAAGTTTTCGGCGCGGTCGAATCATCGGATACCTGCTTCCAGGCAGTGATGGCCGAGCGGTAGTTGTCCGCCTCTTGAGATCCCTGCGCGAAAAGGGTGTCGCCTTTCTCCAGCAGAACCGCATAACGAATTTCCGGATCGGGCTTCGATTCGAGAACGCCGTCCAGGACGCCGAGAGCCTCCTTGGGGCGTTTGAGGGCATTCAGAAGGCTGGCCTGAGCAAGTCTGGCGCGCAGCGAAAGCGGGCCCCCCGATTTAGCCACTTGTTCGAAGATGCCGATAGCCTCCTCCATATCGGAGGGTTCAAGCGAGCGCGCCATGGCTTGCGCGGTGAGGAAGAGAGCTTTCTCAGCGAGCGGCGAATCCGAAAATTTCTCCACGATTATGCCGAACTGGCCTCTCGCCCCCAGATAGTCACCTCTCCGATAAAGAAGTTCACCCAGCTTCATCCTTACTTCCGCCTCAAACGGGGAGACTGGATAGTTCGCGAGAAAGGCTTCCGCGAGTCTAGCGGTCTCCGCTTCGGATTCGCGGTCCGCCTTGTCACCAAGAAAGATTGCCAGGTAATCGGTTCTTTCCTTGGTGGAAGGATCGCTGGTGGAGACGCGGCGGAGCTCTGCCTGTGCGTCTTGCGCAGAGGCCTTCAGATAGGTCCATTCAGCAAGGGCCAATCTCGCGCGCGGCGCGTACGAAGAGTCGCTGTCAGCAATCTTTCGAAGGAGATCCGGGGTGCCCCGCGACCGTTTTGCTTGGCGCATGGCCTCAAAGAAGCGAACCCTTTCGAGGGTTGGCGCGAAATCAGAACGCTTTCCCAGCCGGCGCAGGGCTTCGTTCTCAGCTGCCGGAAGGCCTGCGAGTAGCGAACAGAGCGCGGAATTCTCAAGCGCTGCGGCTTCCAGCTCGGATGAACCGGCGGCTTGCAGAAAGGAGGCAGCGGCTTCCTCGTATCGCCCTAGCGCAGCCTGGGCCTGCCCCAGCACAAAGCTGTTGCGAAATCCCTGGCCTGCCTGGGCGGTTTTCAGCGCTTCCTGCGCGCGTCCCGCGGCGATCTGGGACGCAGCGAGCTCGGCGCGCGCACTGCTCGCCAGAAAGTGACTGGGATACTTTTCCAGGAACTCGCTGAAGAGCTGGCGGCTCTTTTCGGCTTTGCTGGAACGCGACTCGTTCCGCGCGAGATAGAACAAGGCCAGCGCCGCGCGTTGCGAGTTTCTCGGGTCGGCTGCCCAGCGGCGGAGTTCCGCGCTCGAAGCCGCGCCTTCGTGGGCATAAACCCGGTCGAGCGCGGCGAAGGCCATGGGCAATCCGGGAAGACGCGAATTCTCCTCGATAAAAGTCTCCATGATTTTATCCGCCTCGCCCACATCATCCTGCTGCAACCGGCATTCGGCCAGTGCAACCGCAATGTCTGCGGCAAGCCAGGCGGGAGGATCCTTTATCGTCTTGAGTTTATGCTCCGCGTCCGCGGCTTTGCCCGATTCGAGCAACGATCGCGCAATGAGATAGGTAGCGCGTTGCTGTTGTTTGGGGGAGAATCCTTCGACTGAGGACAGCACATTTATTGTTCCGGAAGCATCTCCGGCTTTAAGCCGGATCTCCGCAAGCTCCAATGCGGCTTCGCTCGAGGAGGGATTTTCCTCCAGGAAGGTCGAAAGCGCCTCTGCCGCCTCGGAAACTCGACCCAATGCCACAAGCATCTTCGCGGCTCCGACGGCAGCCTGGGCGGCAAAACCCGTCTCCCGACTTAGAGCTTGATAGAGAGGCAAAGCCTTCGCTGGCTTGCCGAGCGCGGCATAGGTCTGGGCAAGCCAGAACCGGGATTCCGCGCCCGAAGCCATTTTTCCGAGGAGGGACGCGCTTTCGTCGTAGCGCCCAGCGGCG
>DASTFP010000182.1:0-3593 GCA_035719865.1 Terrimicrobiaceae bacterium
TGGTGCATCACATAGAGATCCGAGCTGCCGTCGCCGATATAGATGGTTTGGTCGGGCCGAATCCCGAATTTCTGTTCGAGTTCCTGGAGGACAACCACCTTTCCGTATCCAGCTGGCACCCGCTCGACTGAAGTAATCTCCTTGCTGGATGGATCATAGCCGAACTCTGTGCCGTACACGTTCTCGGGCGGGACAATCCCCTCGAGTGCCGATTGCACCACTTGGCGCGGGCCTGCCGAGATGACGACAAACTGGAAGCGCACCTCCCCCAACTCCCCGGCCAGAATTTCTGCAAGCAACTTGACGTTTTCCTTTAGCCGAACTCGCTTGCCCGCCTCAACTAAATGTTCCCGTCGCACACCACGAAATTCCGGGTCGTGCCGCAAGAGATAGGCCAGTTCAGCACCCGATTGCACCAAATGGGTCGAGGAAAGCCCGTTAACCTTGCCTGCAAAATCCTTGATGCCAATGATTTCTCCCAGCACATGTCCAGAGTCATTAAAACTCAGCGTCTGGTCAAAGTCACTTGCGATCAGATAGCGGGCCGATTTTTTGGTTATACTCATGTCTTCCGCGAATATAGGGGTGTGGGATTTCCAAAGCGATAACTGACTCGGGGTAACCGACTGTTTGATGGAAAAATCGGACGAATGTCCGGAAAACATCGGTGGCTCTTATCGGGCGGTTTTGACCACTCTCGCAAAGCAGCAGTTATTTTACACAACGGTATGAGCAGAACGGACCGATTTTGCGCGGGAATGAGCGATTCACTTTCCGCCAAGAGAGCGGCTGACGATCTCCTGAGCCTGCTCGACGATGGCGGTGAGATGCTCGGCGCTTTTCAGGCTCTCGGCGTAGAGTTTGTAGATGTTCTCCGTGCCTGAAGGACGTGCGGCAAACCAGCCGCTGGCCGAGACAACCTTCAGCCCGCCAATCGTGGCGTCATTTTCCGGGAGCTCGGGTGAGTTTCGCCGTGATCGGCTCACCAGCGAGTTCGGTGGCCGTGACCGCTTCAGGCGAGAGTTTCTTGAGCAGGTTCTTCTGTTCGGGGGTGGCGAGAGCGTCGATTCGGGTGTAATACGGCGTGCCGAATTCGGCGGTCAGTTCCTCGTAATGTCCATCGCCGTCGAGAACGTCAATGGTAATTCCAGCCAGCGCCCTGACGGTCTGCTCTCGCGTCATGTCGCATTTCTCGGCAGCGCGCCCCTTTAGCTCCGCGATCCATTCCTTGATACTGACTTTCCTTAACCAGCGGCACGCAATTACATCCGCATTCTTCGTGCGCCCTCCGGCTCGGCGATAGGCTTCGGCGGCGCTGCAAGTTCCACTCGCGATCAGTTGAGCGAACAATTCATGGCGAGAGTTCTTAAGAAGCGGCATGGCTAAGAATTTGCACGCAAGCTCGGTGACGTCAATTTTGCGAAGCCGGGCGAAGAACTTGATGGCGCGATTGCTGGTGTCTATGCTTTTTTTGAGCGTCTCGACGGCAGAAATCATCCTGATAACTAACCAGATCACAAGCCACACCGATCTCTAGAGAAAGCGTCCTTAACGGCTCACAACCTTTTCGCAGGAATCGCCGTTACTCGGCAACGCGCAGTAGGTGCTCCCATTGTCGAAACTCAACTTTCCAGTCGGATAACGTTCCCCGCGTTCAAAGCGGGCAAGCGTGCTTGGCTGATCGATCCTGATCTGTCGCGCCAGATCGCTCTGCCGCAGGCCGCGAGCTTTTCAGTAATTCACGAGCCGCTAGACCAGGCTGACGCCTTGAGCTTGGGGGTCATAGTATCATGAAGGGCGTGAATTCTCTTCGGTGGCCGGACTCCTTCACCGAGGCCGCTCGCCGCTTGCCTTTAGCTACACCCGCTCGTCATCTCTCAAAACTTGCTCGTCCCCACTTGTTTGCCACACACGTTCTCTTTCGAAGAGAATGCAAGCGATGAGCGACCAAAAAGAACGAAGCGCGCAAGTGTTGATGGATATTAGACATGGCGCACATATTACCGAGGATACGTCTCCGCCTGCAGTCGAGTTGGCCGCGACGCGAGAGGATATTACCCCGTTGAAGGACGCAGTAGTCGAACCCGAGGAGGTACTGTTCGAGACGCGGTTTGATTATCTCTTTCCGGAACTCGCAAGTGACCCGGCGGCGCATCTGCCGGCTGACGATCCGGCGAAGATCGCTGCCGTCGTCGCGGGTCTCAAGGCCCTCGGCGATGCGATGGTGGAGGATTCGCTAGCGCCGGGAGAAGGCCCTCTGCAGTCGACGGGAAATTCGACGATTCCACCGGTCTACACTTATTGGGGCCAGTTCATCGATCATGACTTAACCGCGAACACGGACCGCGATGCGGAGGTCAGTAACATTACCAAGGCAGACCTCGCGCCGCTCGACCCGGCATTCGTCGTGAAGAACCTGAAGAATCTGCGGCAGCCGACGCTCAACCTGGACAGCGTCTACGGGGATGGGCCGACGTTTAATCCAAGCAAACCGACCAAGGCCGGCAGAATGTACGACGGCATCAAACTCAGGGTAGGGAAAGTTGCGAAAAACCCCGATCCCCTTCCTGATCCCAGCAATCCTCCCATACGCGGCGTTCCCATTCCGCCCGAGGGAGACGACCTGCGGGATCTGCCGCGTATCGGTACGCTTATTGGCGAAGGTGTAGTAAAGGAAGAGGACTTTTCCGAGAACCTTCGCAACAAACCAAATTTTAGACAGCTCGCATTCATCGCAGACGCACGCAACGACGAGAACCTCATTGTCGCACAGTTGCACATCGCTTTCCTGCGCTTCCACAACGCCGTCGTGGACTGGCTCCAGGCCAATGAACCCAACGATTACCCAGGCCGCAAGAGGAGCGATGTCCAGCTATTCGAGCGAGCCCGACAACTAACCCGCTGGCATTACCAGTGGCTCGTCGTCAACGACTTTCTTAAGACGGTGACACTCGCCGGAATCGCCGATCAGATTCTCCTCGGAGGGCCGAAGCACTACGCGCCGCGCAACTATGAGCCGTACATGCCTCTGGAGTTTTCCGTCGCTGCCTACCGCTTTGGCCACACCATGGTCCGCGCCGCCTACGATCATAACCGCAACTTTGGACGGCCTGGCAACGTGATCTCGAACGCTTCCTTCAACCTGCTGTTCCTGTTCACCGGCAACGGATCCCCGCCGTTTGGCGGTGGCACCGACGTGCTGCCCTTCAACTGGATCATCGAGTGGGATCGCTTCGTTGACAAGGGCAGCTCGGTTCCCGACCACTTTGCACGCAAGATCGACACACGCCTGGCACCTCCACTTAGGAACATGGTGAACCAGGGCAATGACCCATCGCTTCCCCCTGACACCATCGCAATTTTGAAACGCCTGGCTCGGCGCAATCTCTTGCGCGGCTACCACTTGAGTATCCCGACAGGGCAGAGCGTCGCGGCGGCGATGGGTGTCGCTGCTTTGAGCGCAAACGAGTTGCGCCTCGGTAACAGCGGCCCGCTGAACCAGGTTCTGGAGGACAACGGTTTTGTCGAGAGGACGCCTCTCTGGTATTACGTGCTCAAGGAGGCCGAGGTGCGCGCTAACGGCAACTCGCTGG
>DASTFP010000183.1:0-11860 GCA_035719865.1 Terrimicrobiaceae bacterium
TTCACCGGCGCCCTGGCCAGCGATGGTGCTTTGAATCTGAAGGCCAAGAAGAAAGCTCGCAGGCTCATTGAAACCTTCGGCGAGGGTGGCTTCGACTACATCGGCGATGCGCGTGCCGACATTCCTGTATGGCGTGCGGCGCGCCGGGGGACTTGCGTGAAAAAGCGCGCGAACTTCGTTCGTCGCGCCGGTCTGACCGCCAAGGTGGAGGAGCGATTCACAGAGAGATGAATCCTTCGGCCGCCTCGTTCATGAAGCTCGTCGGCGTTGTTCTGCGCGTGCGATTCGGTGTTCCCATTTGGCGAAACTTGATCGTGATCTCGCTCACTGGCCTCACGGTGGCAGCATGCCTGTGGGCCGTGCCTCCGCCTTCAAGATCGGAAACCGGCATCGAGATGAATCTTCCCTCCTCGGTGGATAAGTTTTTAGGATTGGACCAGGAAATCTCCGAATCCGAACGCGTCATCCTTCCTCCAGATACCGAATTCGCCAAGAAACTCTACACGGACGGCAAGGGAGACAGGATCAGTTGCCAGATTGTTCTTGCCGGAGGGGAAAAACGCAGTATTCACCGCCCGGAAGTCTGCCTGCCCGCGCAGGGCTGGACTCTCAGGACTGGCGAGGTGGTTCCGATCAAGCTGGCCAATGGAGAGAGCATGGACGTGATGAAGCTCATCATATCGAAAAAGATCGTCCCGGCCGATGGCCGACCGAGGGAACTGAACAGCGTGTTCATCTATTGGTTCGTTGGAAAGGAAACTACGACACCCCATCACTTCGAGCGCATCCTAATAACCAACCTCGATATGCTGCTTCACAATACCAATCATCGTTGGGCCTACGTGATTGTCAGCGCGCCGATTCTTGAGGGCTTCGTCCCGAAGGGAAAGAACACGGAACAGACCCTCGAAGTGCTCAAGGAGTTCATAGCGACGCTCGCCCCGCAGATCATAAAACCGCGCGCTACTCTCGTGTCGGAAAGGTAGTCTGCCTCATGCGGAAGACTGTCATCTGGCTTCTGGCGATCGCTGGGACGATTTCGCCCCCAGCACTGGAAGGCAACGATGAGTTTGGCGCCGCCGTAAAGCGAAGTCTCGACCGCGCGCGTGCGCTCTATCCCCAGTCCGTCGAGCCCGGCAGCGCCTTGAGCAAGGCGGTTCTCGCCCGTATCGACTGGCTGCATCATCATAACCGTTCCCTCTTTGCGGATCCGAATTGGCCTCTCCGAGTCACCGCCACGGAAGCGGCCGCGCTGGGCATCCCTCCTCAAAGACCTTCTTCTTCCCGGCCAGCGGCGGGCGATGGCCGGCGGTTTCTGGCGGTGGTGACGCAAAACTTCGGCACGACCGGAGCCTCCTTCCGGAAGAATCAGCAGATCGTGCTCGAATCGGTACAGGATTACGGCAAGCGCGGGACCACTATCGTGAACGGCCAACCGGTTCTGCTGTGGCTCGACAACATTAGGATTCTAAGGGAAATCTCCCAAGACGAAGCTTTGCCGGTCGTGGTGAAAGTTGAATCCGCCGGCTATGGAATTCCCGGAAGGCGGGCATACAGTGTCACCGGGATGGTTCAGTCGTTGATTATTCCCGACGATTCCGGACGCTACGAGATCCTGGTCTCGGACGCCCTTCTCACCCCAGCGGCTGCAAAAAGACTCCAGCGCGAGATCATTGCAGCCAGCGATCCGGCTCCGGGACAGTATTCTGTGCGCGCTCTGGATCGTGTTCTAACCGTCACTTACACTCTCAATGGATCGACAAAAACGAAACAGGCGATCGCGGGAGAGACCTTAATTCTCGACTAGCATGCAGGATACCGTCATTGAAGTGCGCAACCTGGTGCACAAGTTCGGAAAGCGAACCGTCCTGAACGGGATCAGCTTTACCGTCGCGAAGGGCGATACCATGATCATCATGGGCGGCTCAGGTTGCGGCAAGAGTACTCTGCTGCGGGACATTATCGGATCGCTTCGACCGACGAGCGGTTCGATTAAGATCTTTGGCGAAGAGACGACCAACATGCCGGATAAGGATCTTGATCGACTCCGGCTTCGCTTCGGCATGAACTTCCAGTTTGGCGCGTTGCTCCAATCCCTCACGGTCGGCGAGAACGTTGCTCTGCCCCTCATCGAAAACAGCCATGTCGCTCCCGATATTGTGGATCTCGTTGTGAAGATGAAGCTCGAGTTGGTCGGGCTCACCGGGTTCGAGCATCTCAAGCCGGCCGAGCTCAGCGGGGGTATGCGCAAGCGAGTTGGTCTCGCTCGCGCCGTGGCGCTCGATCCGGAACTGCTCTTCAGCGACGAACCGACCTCCGGCCTCGACCCAATAATGACGGCCGTCATCGACCAGCTCACCCTGGATCTCACCCGCAAGCTCGACATGACCGCTGTCGTGGTCACGCACGATATGACGAGCGCCTTTCGCATCGGCACCAAGATGATAGTGCTCGGCACAGGCAAGCGCGGAGGAACAATCGTCGCCAGCGGCACTCCCGCAGACATCAAGGACCATCCCGATCCCGAAGTGCAGCAATTTATCAAGGGCGAAGCCGATGGCGCCGTTCCGCTCAAACTCGCCTCCGATGACTACTTCAAGCACTTACTTAGCCATTAGGTATCAGGCAACCTCCCTTGCCTTAGGTATCAGCTTGCACTAAGCCTCCCTGCGGGCGAGCTATTCGAGAAAGCCGGCGGATGTCAAAGGTGCAAAAGGCCAAGGTTTCCTTGCTTCGAAGAGCGGTCAGTTTCTGGGCGCAGAGTAACCCGACTCTGCGTTGGAGACTGACACTGGGAGTCATCGCCGTTGCTCTGGCCGTTTGGCTGCTCATGGCTCCGAAGCCATGGGTAGCTGCGATGCAAGTTCGCGGCAAGATGGAAACTGTGGACTACGTGCGCATTTACGGCTGGATTGCGGGCGCCATCAATATCGCCTTGCTCGGAGTGCTGGCCGCTGCCTGCCCGTGGTGGACCGGGCGTTTGCACTTCTCAACTCCCCGCGGGGGCAGCGACTTGGTCCCGGCCGCTGTGAGTCGCGTTCCGTTCTGGCCGCTCGTGGTCGTCGCGATGGTCGTCGCATTCTGCTACAGCCTGCCGCGCATGAACCACGGGTTCTGGGACGACGAGGAACTCAACGTTCGGACAACACTCTACGGGAAATTCAAGCCGGACAAAAAGACCGGGGAGATAGAGTTCAGGCGTTTCAACTGGCTGGAGACCATCTATGGCTATAGCCGAGGTCCCAACAGCCACACCTTGTTCGGCATCGTTTCGCGCGCCTGCGAGGAAGCGTGGAATTCTCTTGTGCGGCCGAAAGGCTTTCCGCTGGTTGAGTGGCCATTTCGAGTTCCCGCGTTGATCTTTGGTGTGCTGGCGGTCGCAGGCGTTGCCTGCCTGCTCAGGGAGTTCGGCCTTCCCGACGCCGGCGTTGCGGCGGCCTTCCTGCTGGCCATTCATCCCTGGCACATCCGTTACGCCAGCGAGGCGCGCGGCTACAGCCTGCTAGTGCTGCTTGTGCCTCTTCTCTTCATATTTTGGAGGAGGGCGATGATCACGAGCAGATGGAAGTGGTGGGGCGCCTTCGCCCTTGCCGAGTTTTCGCTGATTTACTGCTACCCCGGCGCGCTCTTCGTTCTGGTAGTGCTCAATCTCATCACGCTCGGGCTCCTGGCGGCGGGAGCCGACGGCGCCAAGCCACGCATGACGCAAGCCGGGAGATGGTTTTGTGTAAACGTTCTCGCGGCGATCCTTGCGCTTCAGTTCATGTTGCCGTTGTATCCGCAGGCAAAGCAGTATTTCGATTTCGTCTCATCACAAGGCTTCATTTCGGGATGGTCGTGGGCTCGCAACACCGTCTGTTTCATGATCGGCGGAGCTCCTTGGACAAAAAGCGGTGAACCTTGGGAAGGATATCCGGAGTTCCTGGGGCAATTCATCGAGAACCAGGTTCTTTTCGTCGCTGCGGCCTCCTTCGCCATCATCGCGATTCTTGTCGGTGCGCTCTCCCTGCTTCGCCGCGGCTGGGCCAGCGCCACGTTTGTGATCGTAATGTCGGTTTGTCCGCTCATCACCTTTGTGTTCGCTTATTTCAGGAAGTTTCTGCTCTACGAAAACTACGTGATCTACTCCCTGCCGGGCGTAGTCGTTTGCGCAGCGGCGGGGCTGAGCGTCATCGCGTCGTGGGCACGGAGGCTTCCGGGCGCGAGGCTCCTCGTCCCGGCGACAGCTTCCCTGCTCGTGCTTGGCTACTTTCTTTACACGAATCCGTTCAGACGTTGGATCGTCGAAAACCCCCTTCAACAGATTCGCGAATCGGTTATCTATTGCCGCGGGACGCTCGACCCCGCAAGTTCCGCCCAAAACGCCGTGCGCACCGCCAGCTTCTGTATTCCACCCTACCTTTACGACGCGCACATGGAACGTCTCGATTCCGCTGGCGCGTTCATCGAAGCGCTGAGACGCGCCGACCAGGAGCGCAAGCCTTTGCTTCTCAACGTGGGCATGCCTTGGGCAGCTCGTCAGTACAGCCCGCAGATGTGGTCTCTATTTACCAACCGGGCGCTCTTCGAGGAGCCGGTGCGCTTGCGCGGATTCGAACCCAGTCTCGATAGGCTCGTCGCAAAATACAAACCCCACAGCGCCGAGAATTTCGACTTCAGTCAGTATAAGATCGGGGAACGCTAACGCAGTCTTGATAGCAATCGAGCGATGCGCAGGGCGCCGGGCGAGTCCGCGTGGACGCAAATCGTCCGGGCGGCGATCTTCACCCTTCGCCCGTCCTCCAGAATCACCTCGTTTGTGCGAAGAAACGTTTCCATCCGCATCCTGATTATCGCAAGGTCATGAACATACGCCCCCGGCTTGCCGCGAGGCACCAGCGTGCCATCGGCAGCGTATGCCCGATCCGCGAAGATTTCTCCCCAGGCTTCGACTCCCAGCCGCTTTGCGACAGGGATCACGCAACCCTTAGGAGAAGCAATAACGCGCATTCCACGGAAGCGCTGTCTAACTATTCGCACATACGCCCCCGCCAACTGCTCGTCGCGCTCGACAACGTGGTAGAGAGCCCCGTGAAGTTTGATATGGGCGATCGAAATCTTCTCCTGATCGGCGATAACTTTCAGACCGCCTGCCTGCGACTCGATCAGCGATTCCAAATCGGACGCACTTACCGGAAATTCCCGGCGACCAAAGCCCTCTCGATCGACGAAGCCCGGATGAGCTCCTGCGTTCACGCCGAGCCCGGCGCATAACTTCAAGCAGGTTCGCATTGTGGCAGTGCTTCCCGCATGGCCACCGCATGCGATGTTCGCGGAAGTCACCCATCTTAGAAGACGGCGAGTTTTTTCGACCGGTTCGCCTTCGCCCAGATCGCAATTAATGTCGATCATTGGACCACCTGAAAGCGGACGGGACTGCCGGGAGCGCATTGCGTGAAGCGGGATACCTCCGACGGATCGAGGATGCCAAGTCGCGGATACCCGCCGACGGTGGGTCCGTCGCGAAGAAGGACGATAGGCAGGCCGTTCGGAGGGACTTGAACCGTCCCTACCAGCACCGGGGCGCTGAGCATTCGAAAACTGCCAAACGCCAACGGCGTGCCCTCCAGCCGATATCCCACACGGTCGCTTTGCCTTGAGACGCGCCAGTCCTCGTTCAGAAAAAGCGCGCGAACGTCCGCAGGAAAACGCTCCCATTCCGGCCCGGGCCAAATCCGGATGACGGGCACCCGATCGAAACGCTCTCGCACAAGTCCGGGAACGAATCTCGAGGAGATCTGATTCGATTGCCGAACGCTTTCGCGATTCAAGCGAACGCCAGCCGGAAGGATCTCTCCAAGGCCTGCCCTGGGGTCGACGCTCGTGCTGCCAAACCAGCGCGAACTGGAGAACCCCCCCTGCACGGCAAGATATGTCCAGACACCCGCCCGAAGCTGGCCGAAAGTAATTTTCTGCCCTCCCTGGGCGGAGAAGTTCCTCCACTGAGGGCAGTCGGAATCCACTTCGGCTCCCGTGATCGCAAACTCCGCAGCGCTTAGCACCAGCAATCGCGCTCCAGTGAAAAGAAACTCCAGGACAGGCGCGCTCTCTTCATTCCCGACCAGCAGATTCGCCTTGCGCGCAGAGTCCGCGTCCATTGCACCTCCCTGTGGAATCCCGTATCGTTTCCAACCTCTCCTCCCCAGATCTTGAATGGAGACTCCCGCTCCGGGAGCCAGAACTTCAAGGACCGGAACCGCACTCACTTCTCAAAGCTCATTCGACTCCGGCAGTGCACTCACCGGCCGAAATCTTATGCGGTCACCCTGTCGCAAGAAGAAAGCCTCTTTGCTTCCGGGACCGCGAGCTTTTGCGACCGAGAAGATCTTGCTCTCGGTACGCCCAATAAGCCACCATCCGCCTGGCGAAGCTATGCTGTAGATTCCGGTATGCTCGCCTCCAATCCCAACCGAACCCACTGCTACTCGAGCGCGGGGAGTGTCCAGACGTGGTGCATGCAAGCGAGGATCCAACGGACCCAAATAGGGAAAGCCCGGAGCGAAACCGATCATTAAAACACTGTAAACAGGCAAACTGTGCAACTCTATAACATTAGGAACCGAAAGCCTGTTGCGTCGTGCGAATTCTTCCAAATCAGGTCCATCATAACACACGCTGATCTCGCGGAGGAGTACCTCGCTCGGGGGCAGCGCGCGTGCAGATCGCAGCACGTCATTCAATTTTGGCGACTGGCCTTGCATCTTATCGGAATCGCTAAACTCGACCAACACCGAAAGATAGGCGGGGGTTATCTCAGTCAATCCTTCCAGAGAACTCTCCTCCAAGGAGTTAAGCAGACCGCGACAACGGGCGAGGGACGACTCATCGACTTCTTCGGCGAAGTCGATTAGCAGAGCACTGGGGCCGAATCTGGACACCTTCAGATTCTCCATGACGAAATCTTGCCTTAACTTGTGGGACAAAAAAGATACAGCCCGCCGCAACGAGTGTTACGACGGGCTGTTGTTCCCCCCAGAACAATCTTTAATGGGCAGAAAAATAACCGTCCTCATCCATCGCGCAAGAAATTTTTGAAGGATTTTGAGTTCATAGACATAAGATATTGGATTTCAATATAATATGTGTATAAAAATCTTCACCCGATTTCCACCAGCACTCGATAATCCAGCAAGACCTCGCGTTCGAAGTGGAAAAATCCACGAACCTTTTCGCCAGCAAGGAGCTGAGGGAGCCAGCGAACGTCGTCCGCCCACATTTCTTCATATGGAATGGCGTTGAGCGGAGTCCAGAGCGGAACGGCCTCAGACGTTTCAACCGGCTCTCCCAGAAAATCCGCCGAAACGAAAACGCTGCAATGCAGGCTGTAGCCGTCGACGAACTGGAAATGAAGTTCGCCCCGTAGTTTCGGGGAGAGAGCCTCGATGCCGAGTTCTTCGCGCGTCTCGCGCACTGCGGCTTCAAGGGCCGTTTCGCCCGGCTCAATCCGGCCGCCTGGTCCGTTGATCTTCCCGGCTCCCAAGCCGCGCTTTTTCCGTATGAGCAGGATGCATCCGTCACGGACAACAAAGAGCATCGTCGCGAACTCTTTCGGCTGCCAGGTTGTCCAGTCGATTTCCACCGGCGCGGAGTGTAGCGACGAGCAAGGGGAAATCTATCGCCGACTTGCAACCGGAACTTCTGGGGAGGATGCCGCCGGGCCACTCGCCCGCCCCCGGCGGCTCCCCCCCCGGTTAATCTCTAAACTGCTGCCTCCCCCTGCTCCCCAGTCCGAATTCGCATCGCCGACTCGATGGGAAGGACAAACACCTTGCCATCGCCATATTTGCCGGTCTTCGCCGAGGAGATGATAAGCTCCTTTACTCTTGCGGCGTGACCGTCGCCCACAACGACCTCTAACTTTACCTTCGGAAGAAACGTGCTGCTGACCGCAGTTCCCCGAAAGGGCTCCGTGCGGCCTTTTTGCCGGCCAAACCCCCGGACCTCGGTTACCGCCATCCCTCCAATGCCGACTTCGACCAAAGCCCGCTGAACCGCTTCGAGCTTGAAAGGTTTGATCACGGCTTCGATCTTCTTCATGAGGTTCTTGGCGCAGCATTGACCGTGCCAGCCCAGCGCAAAGAGATTTTCAAGCAGATTACGAATTGCCGGTCTGCAGGCTGGAAGCTTCCAAAGGACTCGCTGTGCAACGATCTGGTCAGTCGTGGCCCGTCTTGACTGTCCAAATTTCGCCACGACTTGGCTTCGTATTGCTTTTCCTTCCGGCTCTGCTCTTGTTGGACGGAATGGACGCGATTGTCGTTCGGCGACTACGGGAAGCGCAAAGACGGCTGGTGTTGCAGCAATTTATTGACTATGCCGTCCCGGGTTTATTCGCCGGCCTTGCGGTCTTTGCGGTCAGCCGCATTGCCGCAGCGAGCATACCCGCAGCGGAGGTCCCGTGGTGGGCGGCGGTTGCGATTTCGCTGATTCTGGCGGCGCTGGCCGCGATGCGACGATGGCGGTCCCTGAGGTCCGTAGCGCTGGAACTGGACGCGCGGGCAAAAACGAAGGACCGCTTTTTGACTGCTCTTGCTTTGCCCCCGAGCGAAACGAGACCTTTTCTGGGCGCTGTTCGTCGGGAAACGTCAATGTTCGCCTCCACCCTCAGGCCCCGCGAGCACCTCGCTCTAAGAATTCCGGTTGGGAAGGCGCTCTGGCTACTGCTGCCTATTATCGCATTGGGCCTTTGGGAAGGCGTTCGCGTGTGGCAGGCAAGGGGTCTCGCGCCCGAGCTGGCTACCGCTCAAGAACTCATCGAGCAGGCTCGGCGAGCCGCAGAACTCGAGGCAGACAAAGACGAAGCTCTTCAGCGGATTGCGGAGCAACTGCAAGGGGCCGAGCATCAGCTAAACCTTTCAACAGAGCCGTTGCGGGAAGCGCTTCGGACTCTTTCGGATCTGGAACAAAGACTCTCCTCGCAGTCCAGTTTGGATGCGGGGGAGGCAGGCGCGCTGGCGGAGGCTCTCTCCCGCAATCACGGCGAATTGGCGTCGAATCTCCGCGCCGGAAGAAACGCCGAAGCTGCCAAGAACCTGGCCAAGTTGGACCCGGCGGAGCTCGCCACCGCATTGGAACAGGCGGCACGCCACCTGGAGGCAAGACGCCTGCGAGAGCTTGCCACGCAGTCGGGTGCAGCTGCAAAGATGCAGCTCGGCGTTATGCTTGGCTCTTCAAGCGCAGACGGCAAAGAGGGAGGCCGCCGTCGCTTTGTGGCGGCGCTCCGCGACATTAGGAATGGCACGCCAGTAGCCGACCGCGATCCCAGCCGGCAGATCGAAGGCGCCGAAGCTTCGCCCGGAAATGAAAAATCGCCTTCACACGCCGCTGACAATGCGCCGCCAAGCGGCCTACCCGGAACGGAAAAGGATTTCGGACGCGGTGAAGATATCGCCCAGCAGGCCGAGCCCCTTAGTTCGGCCGCGAGCAGCGAGGATTTCGTTGAGGGGGAAATCGGCGACGGAACCTCCCTGATCGCACTCTTTCGCGCCGCAGGCAATGATGATCCCCACGCTCGACGCGTCTACCGCAACGCTTATCAAACCGCGGCGCCGGCGGCGCTCGATGCCGTTAGCCGGGAGCAAATTCCAGCTGGCTCGCGTCTGCTCGTGCGGCGTTATTTCGAAGCAATCCGGCCTAAGGAATGAAGGCTTCCCCGCCTTCCGAGGAGTACTCGGATAATCAGCCGATGAGCGAAGACTACGAAAAACGCGCCGTTGAGTTTCGTGAAGCCTTCCAAGGACTGCGCGGAGAAATGGAAAAGTTTCTCGTCGGCCAGGGAGAGATCATTCGGAGTGTGCTTGCCGCCTTCTTCGTCGAAGGTCACGCCCTCCTCGAGGGAGCGCCAGGGCTGGGAAAGACGGCCATTGTTCGCACCCTGGCCGCCGCCGCCGGTCTGCGGTTTTCAAGGATCCAATTCACGCCCGATTTAATGCCCTCCGACATCATCGGCACCAACCTGATCGTCGAGGATGAACACGGAGCAAAGCGATTCCGGTTCGAGCCGGGTCCCGTGTTCGCCAACATCATACTCGCCGACGAAATCAATCGAGCCACGCCAAAGACCCAAAGCGCCCTTCTTGAAGCCATGCAGGAACGCCAAGTCACGGTGGCCGGTGAGCAGCATTTGGTGCCCCGTCCCTTTCTTGTGCTGGCCACGCAGAATCCGATCGAAATGGAGGGCACGTATCCCCTGCCGGAAGCTCAGTTGGACCGCTTCCTGCTCAAACTGAATGTCGGATATCCCGAGGCGAACGATCTTCACGAAATTCTCAACCGAACCACACGCGAGCACTCCCCCGCCGTCTCCGCCGTGCCACTTGGACGACTTGACGGTCTACGCGAACTTGTGAGAGCTGTTCCCGTCGTGCGAGAAGTCGAGGCAAGGGCCGTCCAGTTAGTGCTCGCCACCCATCCCGAACGGCCGGAATCCGTTCCCCTTGCGCGAAAATTCGTGCGTTATGGAGCCAGCCCGCGCGGAGCACAGGCCTTGATCCTCTGTGCGAAAGTGAGCGCCCTGCTCGATGGTCGTTACCATGTGGCGAAGGACGATATTGACGCCTGGGCACTCCCTGCGCTCAGGCATCGCCTCATCATAAACTTTGAGGGCGAAGCCGAAGGTGTCACTCCGGAACGTGTAGTCTCCGAAGCCCTCGCCCTACCCCGGTAGGCTGCCTTTTTCTGGTTCCTGACCGGAAAGCGAGACGGCAAACGCCGGTGATGTCGTCCTGACAAACAAAAGACGCCGTCCCCGAAAGGGCGGCGTCTTTTTCGTTGGTAGTCGCCAGAATTGAGCGCTACGAAGTAGGCACGGTAGCGATTGTCTGGAGAATCCGGCTCGCGATCTTGTAGGGATCTCCGGAGGAGTTCGGGCGCCGATCCTCGAGATAGCCCCTGTAGCCACTGTTGATGAAACTATGGGGAATGCGGACCGAAGCTCCTCGATTTCCGACGCCATAGTTGAACTTGTCGATTGACTGCGTCTCATGCAGACCGGTCAAACGCAAATGGTTGTCGGGGCCATATACGGCGATGTGCTCGTTACGGTATTTCTCGAAGGCCGCCATAAGCTTCTCGAAGTATTCCTTCCCGCCGACTTCGCGCATGTATTTGGTCGAGAAGTTGCAGTGCATTCCGGAACCGTTCCAGTCCCCGCGAATGGGCTTGCAATGAAGCTCAAGATCCACGCCGTAGGTTTCACCGAGACGCGCCATGAGATATCGTGCGACCCAAACATCGTCGGCGGCCCTCCTGGAACCCTTGCCGAAGACCTGGAACTCCCACTGTCCCTTGGCAACCTCCGCATTGATTCCCTCATGGTTGACGCCAGCATACAGACACAGGTCGAGATGCTTGTCTACGATTTCACGAGCGAGCTCTCCCACAGCACTGTAGCCGACTCCCGTATAGTATAATCCCTGCGGAGGAGGGAAGCCCTCCTTAGGGAAGCCGAGCGGTCGGCCGTCCTTGTAGAGGAAATATTCCTGCTCAAAACCGAACCAGGACTCGGGGTCGTCGATGATTGTCGCGCGCGCGTTGGTCGGATGAGGAGTGCCATCGGGCCATAGCACCTCAGACATCACAATGGCGGCGTTCGTCTTGGTCGCGTCCGGATAAACCCCGACAGGCTTAAGAACACAATCGGAGGCGCGGCCCTCCGCCTGCTTGGTCGAACTGCCGTCAAACGCCCAGTTCGGGACCTGTTCCAACGTCGGAAAGCTGTCGAACTCCTTGATCAGCGTCTTGCCTCGAATGTTGGGAATCGGCTCGTATCCATCGAGCCAGATGTATTCCAGTTTGTACTTCGCCATATTGTCTTTGGTTG
>DASTFP010000184.1:0-5730 GCA_035719865.1 Terrimicrobiaceae bacterium
GATCGCCGGAGATTCGCTGCCAAGTTCGGCAATGCGTACCCGCAAGGTCCCGTCAGCTTCGGTCTCATCTTCCACGTTGACACCCACCCATCCGTGTCTCGGCTTCCCGAAGCGTACATAATCCATTCGAATCTTCTCTGCGGCCTCGATCGGCAAGGCATAGCAAGCGCCGCCGCCGTCGATGCCAGAAATCACGATCCCGACAACCTCTCCCTTCAGGTTCATTAGAGGAGCTCCACCGAAGCCCGGTTCGACCGGGAGGATCGCGCGAATGTGGGTCGTCATGAAATATCTTCCAAGAAACTGGCGGTCGAAACCACCCACAATTCCGAAGCTGGGCGTCGCGGCGAGATTCACAGGAAAGCCGATCGCCACGATCGGAGATGCGAGGGAGAGTTGCTTCGAGTTGCCGATGGGGATGAAGGGAGAGTTCTGCTCGACCTTGACAAGAGCAATTCCGCTTCGAGGGTCGGCCACGAGGAGTTTGGCAGGGACCTTTCGGTCGCCGTGAATCACGAAGATTTCCTCCGCATTCGCGACGACGTAGTAGAGCGTGTAGATCGTGCCGGCCGGGTCCGCAAAGAACCCGGTAGCGCTGAGCTTTCCGTGCCGGTCGTAGGCTTCAACGCGAACGGTGCATTCCCGCCGTTCGTCGAAAAGCCTGCGAACCTCCGTGGAAATTTTCTCGCCGAGACTGTCTTCCGCGCGGCTGGCAACCGCGAGAACGAGCAGGAGAGTGAAGGAGAGAAGCTTCCCGTCGAGAAAGCTAGAAACTGAGCGGCTGCTCATTGCTCACTGGCCTGGACTGAAGCACATAATGCGAGGGCAGCGCCCCACCGGTCCGTGCGGAGACCGGAAGCGTATCGGTAATTGTGACAGGTCGCGAAGCTGTGAGCGAGAAAGAAGTCCGTGAATCATCAGCGCCGGCTAACCTTCCGGCTGGCTGCTGAGTGAGAATGAGGGCTGACGCGCCCCCGGCGAGGATGAGGATCGCGGCGTATGCGAACTGCGGAACACGAAACGTCGGGGCGATCGATGCGATCCGCTCCCAAAGGGCAGCCCATGATGGCTGACGCAAAGCCTCGGCGCGCTGTCGGCGCTGAAACTCGTGGAGAAAATCATCGAAGTATCCAGGAGGCGGTTGCTCGTAACGCTTTAAACGCAACAGCTTCGAGACTTTCAGATCTTCGTCCATACCGGTGGGTCAGTGTTTGATAAACTCTTGCAGATAATTTTGCAACTGGCGGTGCGCATAAAAAAGCCTCGACCTCACGGTACCTTCTGAAATGCCGAGAATCTTGGCAATTTCCGCGTGAGGCATACCTTGAATATCGAACATGGTAACAACCGCTCTATGTTCGTGAGACAGCTTCTGCAAGGCCTCGTTCAATCTTTGTTGAAGTTCTGAGAGATTCGCATCGTCGCGGGGATCACCACCGGTGGTGGCATCTATGAAGTCTGGGTCGTTATGTATCCCGGCGTCCAGGTCGTCAAGACTCATGGCATGACGCCGCCCCCTTTTTTTGATGAAGTTGATGGTCATGTTGACCGCGATGGAATGCATCCAAGTGTAGAAGCTGGACTTTCCCCGGAAGCCTTTGATGGAGCGATACGCCTTCGCGAAGACCTCTTGAAGCAGGTCATTGGTGTCTTCATGGTTCGAGGTCATATTGTAAATGAGGCCGTAGAGTCTTGGGCTGTAGCGGACGACCAGATCGTCGAAGGCCTCGGGATCCCCGGCCTGTGTGCGGGCAACCAACTCATCGTCGTGTGGTTCCGGAGCTTCGTCCATTCGGGGAAAAGCCCGCACGCTTAACAGAAAATGCGTCTGGTGGCCAGTGACTGGTTTAGAAGATCAATGTCGCGTTGTTCCCGCGCGAGTTCACCTCGGGTTCAAGATACGGCACCTTCAAGCGCTTGCGTTCACACCCGTTCGACCGGAAGGCTCCTCAAGCGATTATATAAGGCTTCGAGGTTGGGGACCGATAACCCCGCTCTTGTAGCCTGCCTCAGCGGTTCTCCCCAGATCGCTTCGATTTCCAATTCTTTCCCCGCGAGCCAATCGACAAGGGTTGAAGGCTTGTAGGCTCCCATGGGGTAAGTTCGTTCTATTTGGAGTTCCGCGTATTCGGTCTCGATGAAATGACCGAGTGCCGTCGCCGCGAGGATGGTCTCCCTCATCAAGGCTCGGCAGCGGGCATTCAATGCGGGAATGGCGAGAATCCTATCCACAGAGAGGCCGCCTTCCGCGACGGCAAGACCGTTGAAAGGAATGTTCCAGACAAGCTTGCGCCAGCGTTCCGCCGCCAAGTCGTGCACAAGCTTCGCTTCGACTCCACTCTCGCAGAACGCCCCCACGAGGCGGCGCGTACGCGGCAGCGGTGCGCGTGCAAATTCTCCGATGGAAAGCATTCCATGCCCGAAATGATCAACACTGGCCGGCGTGCGTCGCGTCAGACAGACAAAGCAAAGACCGCCAAGAACCCGCTCGGCGCCATGAAGACACGCAAGATACTCCTCGTTGCCGAGACCATTCTGAAGGGTGATCAACGCGGTCGTCTCGCGGAGGAGAGGAGGGAGCAACCTTCCCAATGAGCGATTGGCGGTAGCTTTCAACGAGATGACAACGAGATCGCATGGACCGATTTCATGAGCCTCACGAAAAACCTTTGGACGCTCGATCCGGATGTCCCCAACGTCGGCGCTGTAGACGCAAATGCCCCGCTGGCGAGCCTCGTCGAAACCCGAACGCATGAGAAAGTGAACATCTCCGCCCGACGCGGCGAGCCTGGCGCCGTAGAAGAGCCCGATCGAACCCGAGCCGACTACTGCAATCTTTCCGAGCTGAGTGGCCCTCATGTCCGATCGCAATTCTGTCAATTGAAAACCACGAGACCTGAAAACGGTCAACCGCAGGAATCCGGTCGTCGTTGCGTGTCCAAGCCTGACTGGTAACGAAAGGAAGCCACTCGGGGCGAAAGGCTGGCCTCGATCCGTCACCAAATCGCCAGTGCCCGCGCGGGTAAGGCGCTCGCTTGCGAACTATGTCTCCTTGAGAACGCCTTCCTTGGTCGAGCCGGTAATGAGACGGGCTCCCTTTGAGTAGTTGACGTGTGCCCAGGTCCACTGCCAGAAGACAAAAACGCGGTTTCTAAAACCAATGAGAAACAGGATGTGAATGAAGAGCCATGCCAGCCATGCCAGGAAACCGCTAATCTTCAACCCTGCGAAGGCTGCAACCGCTTTATAGCGTCCGATCGTGGCCATGCTGCCCTTGTCGAAATAGTTCCACGCCTCGGGCTGCTGGCCTTGGATTTGGCGCTTGATATTGGCGGCGGCGTGGCGTCCGGCCTGCAGCGCCGCAGGGCTCACGCCGGGCACAGGCTTGCCGCCATCAAATGTCGTCGCGATCATGTCCCCGATGGCTTGGATCTCAGGATGGCCGGGAATTGTAAGGTCAGGATTGACCTTGACCCGGCCCGCGCGATCGATTTCACCACCGAGCATCCCAGCGAGCGGAGAGGCTTTATTCCCGGCTGCCCAGATTACGGTGCGTGTCTTGATGACCTGCTGGTTGATGTCCACTTCGCCCTCTGCCAGGCGAGTGACTGCGCTATTCAAGAGCACCTCGACATGCAGCTGCTGGAGCTGCCTCAGCGCGCTTTCGGAGAGCTCAGGCGCAAAAGGCGGAAGGACACGGGGAGCAGCCTCCACGAGAATGACGCGGGCAGATGCCGGGTCAATATTCCGAAAGTCCCTTCGAAGTGTAAAGCGTGCCAGCTCGGAGATGGCTCCCGCCATTTCCACCCCCGTCGGGCCCGCCCCGACGACGACAAACGTCAGCGCTTGCTTCCGTTCCTCTTCCGATTTTGCCTTTTCAGCGACTTCAAAGGCCAGCAGCACTCGCCGTCGGATCTCGAGGGCATCTTTGATGCTCTTGAGCCCCGGTGCTTGAGCTTCCCACTGGTCGTTGCCGAAGTAATGGTGGCGCGCGCCCGCGGCCACAATGAGGTAGTCGTATTTGAAAGTCAGATCCTCAGTGACGACCTCGCGAGTTTCCGGTTTGATCTGTTTGACCTCGTCAAGAATCACCCGCGCATTCGCCTGGTCCCGAAGGATCGCCCGGATCGGCTGGGCGATATCGCCCGGGGACAATTCAGCCGTGGCTACCTGATAAAGAAGAGGCTGGAAAAGATGATGGTTGCTCCTGTCGATCAGAATGACGCTAACAGGCGCCCCTGCCAAAGCTTTCGCAGCGCTGAGGCCGCCGAATCCCCCTCCGATGATTACAACCACCGGTAGGCTTGCTTTTTCGTTCGGAGAAGAAACAGTAGTCATAGTTTGATGATCGCTGTGAAGAGTTTCTCAAGTGTGGGAGGTAACAAATCTAAAAGCGCAGCAAAATTCGAACATGGCAACAACAATCGAACAACCTGATACCCTGGCGAGAACTCTTGGCCAGGTTCGCAAGGCGCAGGAGGCGGGCGAGTTACTCGGCGAGCACCTCACGCTCAACATGGGTCCCTCGCACCCCTCCACTCATGGTGTGCTGCGAATCATTTTGGATTTGGACGGCGAGGTGATCACCAAGGCCACGCCGGACATTGGCTACTTGCACCGTGGCGACGAAAAGATCGCCGAGAACATGCAGTACAATCAGTTTGTGCCTTACACGGACAGGCTCGATTATCTGGCGCCGATAGCCAACAACGTCGCCTATGCGCTGGCCGTCGAGAAGCTGATGGGCTGGGAACTTCCGGCGCGAGGGAGGGCGATTCGGGTGATTTGTTGCGAGCTTGCCAGGATTTCGGCTCACATGCTCGGAATCGGTGCCATGGCCATGGACATCGGCGCGGTAACCGTATTCCTTTACACCTTTCTCGAGAGGGAAAAGATCTACAATCTCGTCGAGTTACTTAGCGGCGCCCGCTTCACCACCAGCTACACCCGGGTAGGGGGACAGACTCGCGACTTGCCGGAAACGTTCTTGCCTCAATTGCGTGAGTTCCTCGCCGGAGCCAGGCCCGCCATCGAGGAAGTGGACAACCTCCTGACCCGCAATCGCATCTTCATAGATCGCTGCAAAAACGTGGGCGTAATTTCGAAGGAGGATGCCATCGCGTATGGGCTCTCAGGTCCCAACCTGCGCGGTTCGGGAGTTGAGCATGACCTCCGCCGCAAACATCCCTATCTCGATTACGAGAACTACGATTTTGAGGTTCCAATAGGAACAGTCGGAGACGCGTACGACCGCTATCTCGTCCGCATGGAGGAAATGCGACAAAGCGTCAGCATCCTCGAGCAAGTTGCGGAGAAACTTCCCTCAGGTCCGGTAAACTATGTCGATCCCAAGCAGATGCTTCCGCCCAAAGTGGAGGTGCTGACGAAAATGGAAGAACTCATCCACCATTTCATTCTTGTGACGGAAGGGGTGGATGCGCCTGCGGGAGAAGTGTATTTCGCCGCGGAGAATCCGAAGGGGGAGCTGGGGTTTTACATCCGCAGCAAGGGCGGTGGAGTCCCCTATCGGCTCAAGATCCGAGCGCCCAGCTTCGTCAATCTCAGCATTCTCCCAAAGGTCCTTCCCGGCGCCATGATCAGCGACGTCGTCACAATCCTGGGGTCCATCGATTTCGTGATGGGCGAATGCGACCGCTAGGACACAACCTCAGCCCCGGCAATTTTTGCGGGATGCTGCACCCTGGCAGCAGTGAAATAACGCAACCATTT
>DASTFP010000185.1:0-3283 GCA_035719865.1 Terrimicrobiaceae bacterium
CGAAACTCGGGATCGTCATCGATGATTAAGACACTGGCGTTCGCTTCAGGCATCCCCGTACCCTCCAGTTGAACGGGGTGGGTCTTCGTCGGACTAAATACTACTCAGAACACGTCAAGATGAACAGGCCATCCTACCTAAGCAGATAGCCGGGGGACATAAGCCATCGCTTAGGGGCCGTGGCATTGCTTTGTCGGGAGCATTCGCTGACACTACGAAATCACGTGCAGGCGGGAGGTATTTGGCAACCGGCGTGGTGAGGGACCGCGGAGCAACTTGCGCGATGAAGAAAAGTACTTTGATCTCGATCGTCGAGGATGACCAGCCCTTTCGCGAATCCATGCAAAGGCTCATGACGGTGCTTGGCTACACCGCCGAGTCGTTCCCCTCGGCAGCTCATTTTTTAGCATCGCCTCTTCTCGCGGAAACCGCGTGCTTAGTGGCCGACGTCCACATGCCTGGTATGACCGGACTCGAGCTTCACAGGCAATTGGTCCATACCGGGTACGCTATTCCGACCATTCTCGTTACTGCCTATCCCAACGAGATTGTCCGGAACCGCGCTTTGAAGGATGGAGTCGTTTGTTACCTTAGCAAGCCTGTGGATGACGACCATCTAGAACGGTGCCTTCTTGCGGCTCTCCGATCCGATAAGCCGTGTGATGAGAACTCATAATCCCTCTTTGGCCGCGGGCAGGGTCAACTGAAATACGGCACCACGAGGTTGATTATCGTCTGCCCACAACCGACCCTCATGGGCGTCGATGATGGACCGGCAGATCGACAGCCCCATTCCGATTCCGCTGGTCTTTGTAGTGTAGAAGGGGTTGAAAATCCGTTCCAGATGTGCGGGATCGATCCCCGGTCCTGAATCGCTCACTACGACGAGGACACCGCCCGTCTGCACTTGCTCGGTGCTGATCGACAACTTTCGCGTCCCCTTCTCAACCGAGCTCATTGCTTCCACTGCGTTCAGGATCAAATTCAGGACGACTTGTTGGAGTTGAACACGATCCCCCCGAACGGGAGCTAATCCACCCTTGAAGCGGGTTCGGACCGAGACTCTATTCTTGTCGATTGAGCTTTGCACCATCCCAATCACCTCGTTGATCGCTTCATTCAGGTCAAAGCGATCCTTTCGCGGAGGTGCTTTCTTAATGTGATCGCGGATGCGGCCGACGATGTCTTTTGCTCGGTCGGCATCCCTCACGACACACCCAAGCGCTTCCCTAACTTCGTTCAGATCCGGAGGGCGCAAGTCCAAAAAGCGCATTGCCGCGCGAGCGTTGTTCCGCGCGGTGGCGATCGGATGCAGAATCTCGTGAGCGAGTGAGGCCGTTAGCTCTCCCATTATGCTTAGACGATTCACGTGCGCGAGGTCCGACTCCAACTGGCGCAATCTCTCATGCTCCTGTTGCGCGCGTCTCCGTTCCGTGACATCGGCTGTCGTACCGAGTATCTCAACAACCTCCCCGTCCGCGGATAGCAGAGGATAGCCGGTGGATTCGAGAAATTTGAGTGTTCCATCGGGAAGAAGTATTCTGAACTCGACCGCGTAACCTCGTTTTTGGCGGGATGCCTCCTGGAATACTTCATCCACTCTGTCGCGGTCGTCCGGGTGGATCCGTTGCAGCACGGTTGCACGGTCGGGAAGACCCTGCTGGGGATCAAGGCCTAATATTCGGTAACTCTCCTCCGAAAAGTAAACTGGCCCTGTGGCGTTAAAGACCGTGGTGCCGGTGTGGCTTAGCCTCTGCGCTTCCGCCAGATAGGCTTCGCTGCGTCGGAGCGCCTCTTCCGCCCTCTTCCGCTCGGTGATGTGCCGCCCGACGCCGCGGTAGCCAGTAAAACGTCCGGTCTTGTCAAATACCGGCAACCCAGAGACGGACACATATCGCTTCCCGCCGTCGGTCGCAGGCCGCGCGATCTCGAAATCTCGGAAGGGCAGGTGGGCATCGAGGTTCTCGCGGTACTTGCGCCAGGCCTCAGCATCAGGCTCAAGGTAAGGCATCTCCCAGCGAGTCTTGCCGATTTCAGCGACCGGCGCCTCTTCGTAAGCGAGCCCTTCCGCAAACTTCTGGCCGATAATGCGATGTTGCGCGTCGCTCTCCCAGTACACGTCGAAGGAGAATTGGACGAGGGTGCGAAAGCGCTCCTCGCTTTCGCGCAGCTCATCCTCTGCCCTCTTGCCTTCGGTGATGTTGCGCCCGACGCCGCGGTAGCCGATAAAACGTCCCGTCTTGTCGAATATCGGTAGCCCAGAGACGGACACGTAGCGCTTGCCACTATCGGGCGTAGGTCGCGCGAGCTCGAAATCTCGGAAGGGCAGGTGGGCATCGAGTGTCTCACGGTGCTTGCGCCAGGCCTCAGCGTCAGGCTCCAGGTAAGGCACTTCCCAGCGAGTCTTGCCGATTTCGGAGCTCGGCGCCGGTGCGTCAGCAAGGCCTTCGGCAAACTCCTGGCGGATAAAGCGATGCTGGGCGTCGCTCTCCCAATACACGTCGAAGGAGAATTGGACGAGGGTGCGAAAGCGCTCCTCGATTTCGCGCAGCTCGTCCTCTGCCCGCTTGCGCTCGGTGATATCGCGCACCAAGCACAAATACCGACGTCCAACTTGATCGAATTGGCCGACGCGAACCTCAACCGGGAAGGAGGTGCCGTCCTTTCGCCTATGGCGAGTCTCGAAAGTGACCGGTTCCCCAGCGGCCATCCGGTGCCTCAGGAGTTCGATCGACTCCTCGTCGAGACCAACGTCGAAATCGCTTCGATGTTTGCCAATCAGTTCTTCCCGGCTGTAACCCAGGCCATCGCAGGCCTGGCGGTTAACGTCGAGAACGGTCGATTTATCGTCAAGCAGAAAGAAGGCGTCAGTCGCGCGATCCACGAAGGTGCGGAAGTGCGCCTCGCTATTGCGCAGCTTGGTCGTTAGCGCGGTCACGATCAGCGACGTTGTCAAGAACGCCGCAATTCTCTCAATATCCTCCGGAACATCAATGCGGAGCTCGAACAATGGCGGCGCGAAGAAGTAGTTCAGGCAGGCTGCGGCGACGATCGATAGAACGACCGAGACGGTGAAGCTGCCGAGCAGCGAAACCAGCGCGACAACAATTACATAAGCAAAGCCCGTCCTCCCAAGGCCAAAGCCAAGGCGAAAGCAGATGAAGGTAATCAATGCCAGGCCGGCGATACCCAACAGGAACTGGGCGGCAACGGCCTGTGATCGGGGTCGCCACTTGTGAGCAATCTCCATGCTAAGTATGCCCCGAATGACGCTCAAGACAGC
>DASTFP010000186.1:0-10104 GCA_035719865.1 Terrimicrobiaceae bacterium
CCCAGTGCAGACCGTAGGCGCTCTTGAACTCCATCCAATACGTCATCGGATAGCCAGCTCCCGGGCTGCTCTGGCGGCGGCGGTTGGCCACTTTCAAGTAAATAGTGTAGTTGCCGTGCGGTGTGGGCGACGAGGCTGTGCCAACACTAACCGGCGTAGCGAGAAGAACGGTGTCCCCTTCGACCACATATAGCCGCTGCGCCCCGGTGCTGAGCTTCAGTTTCACCGCCGAGGGATTTTTCGGCTTTAGAGCCGGTGGATCAAAGGAAAACGAGTTCTGTGTGTGGGACATGGTCGCGCAGGAGCTCAGACCAACTGTCAGTCCGGCCGACAGGGCCGCAAGAAGGAGACGGGCAAGTTTCATTCGTATTGAAAACGGTCGTCACCGTGCAACATGCGCGCCGCGAGTGCAAGAGGATGATAGCGGCTTGATTGCGATTTGCCGCGCAGCGGAAATGTCTTCGCTGGGATCAAATGTGACCCCGCGAAGGGCAGCTGAACCTCCATCGCGCCGCTCCGGCATCCAGTTTCGGAGCCTTCTTCAAAGGCCCCAACGAGCTACTCAAGCAGCCCGGCGGCGGAGAAGTCGATGCCGATGCTTCGGCGAATCATGTCGAGAGTCGCCATCGTGTTGAGCGACGCATCGAGAGTGCGATACGGCGTCTCCAACTCACCGGCGGTGATTCTGCGGGCAACCTCGGCCGCTTCGTAATACAGGCCTTCGAAGTGGCGTCCTGATGGTTCCTCATAGCGCAGGGTTTGCGACCCGTCGGCGGAGGCGACAACGAAAGGGCCGGGAAGGTGAAAGGAACTGTCAAATCGGATGGTTCCTTCGGTGCCGACAAGCACAGCGTTGGTTGGCGTGAAGCCATAGAGGGTCGTCGAAAGGACTCCCTGGTTCCCGTCCGCGTCGGCAAGAATGGCCGAAAGCTGGCCATTGACGCCGCTGGGATTCGGCTGCCCGAGTCCCACGACGTGTTTCGGAACCCCGAAGATGTCAGTCAGGAACGAAACCTGATAGGTTCCCAGGTCGAGGAGGGGACCGCCAGCCAGTTTGGGATCGAAGATGCGGTGACCTGGCGCAAAGTACTCGCCATATTCCGTGTAGACGGCCTTTATCTCACCGATCGCCCTGGTTTCCAGCAGTTGGCGAAGCACATCAAATTTTGGAAGGAAGAACGTCCAAAGCGCTTCGGCAAAAAATAGCTTTTTCCGGCGCGCCAGCTCCACCATTTCGGCGGTTTGGGCACGATTGAGAGCGATAGGCTTCTCCACCAGCACATGCTTGCCGGCATTAAGTGCCAGCATGACCCCCTCGTGATGCACATTGTGGGGGGTGGCAACGTAGATAACATCGAGATCGTCGGCGGCGACAAGCTCGTCATAGTCGCCATAGGCTTGCTTGAGTCCCATACGGGAAGCGAATTCCGCGGCGCGTTCTTTGCTGCGAGAACCGACGGCCGCGATATCCTGCCTAGTGTGAGCGCGAACCGACTCAATGAATCGCTCTGCAATCCATCCCGAGCCAAGAATTCCCCAGCGTATCGCTGGCGCTTCGCTGGCGGGCTTGACTCGAGATGCGGGTAACGATGTGGGGAATGACATGGAATGATTCTGGTGGGTTAACGTGACAGCGGCTGTTTCTGCGCCGCGTTAAATCCCGATTTAAGCCTTCCTCGTAGTTATTGTCCAGCGGCGTGGGTTGCCAAGCGGCTCGGCGACTCTTCCGGAAGGGCAGAGCGTCTCCGGCCGAGCAATCTTGACGTCAAAAGCGAAAGGCGGGCCGTGGGGTTCCTTGCTCGCGACCGATATCAGGCAAGCTGTGCGCAGTCGGGGTGTTGCTGGGGCGGTGTGTTGGCGGAGTTGTATTCGCGGTCACGATCAAGTGAGTACGCGCGTCACCGAAATCAGGATTCTCAAACACCGGACCTGCGAGAGGCCGCTCATTTCGGAAGGAATGCTAAAATACCGACTCCTATGGCGAGGAGACAAACAATTGCCATTAAAACAAGCATAATTAGGACTCTGCCGTGCATCAAATGGTGGTACCATTTGCTTTGGCTATCCTTTAACTGGTACCATGGAGTCTTGTCTTTTTTCATAGTCTAAAAGGAGTTCGGCGCTCGGAGCCTGCGAAGCTTTGGCGAATGGGAAAAGTGACGCCTTGTTACCCCTCGATCATCATCCCTGTGATGATGCTTTCCACCGATTCCATGGTCGTCTGCTTCGGATCAATGTCGTCCGCGACCTTTTTTCCTCGCCGCAGCACGATAATGCGATCAACCACCTGAAAGACATGATAAATGTTATGGGCGATAAGGATACATGAATGCCCGGAGTCGCGGGCACTGCGAACGAAGCGCAGCACCCCCTTGGTCTCTTCAACACCGAGATTGTTGGTTGGCTCGTCAAGGATAATCAGGTCGCTGTCGAAGTGCATCGCCCGGGCAATGGCGACCGCTTGCCGTTCGCCCCCGGACAACGCACTGATCGGGGTGTCCGGCGGAATTTCTTTGGTGATCCCAACCCGCTTGAGCAATTCGCGCGCCACCCCGTTCATTGCTTTCTGATCGAGTCGGTCGAGAAGACGGGGGCCTTTCACCAGTTCCCGGCCTAGAAACAGGTTTCGTGCGATCGAGAGCTGCGTCACCAATGCCGAGTCTTGATAGATCGTCTCGATCCCTTGGGCGATTGCATCGGTCGTATTGCGGATGTCAACCTTGTCGCCATGCATATAGATGTGTCCGCTGTCCGCCCTCAGCGCACCGGAGAGGATCTTTATTAGTGTTGATTTGCCCGCGCCATTGTCACCCAACAGACCAACGATTTCATTCCGGCGTACCGACAGAGTGACGTCGTTAAGCGCCTGCACCCGGCCGAAGAACTTGTTGATGTGCTCCATCCGCACGAGTTCGTCTGGCATAACGATTAGGTCCCCGCACGGTGTCTGCGTTCAAGCCAGGAATGGAGCGCCATCATGATCAGGATGATCGCCCCGATGAAAATATTATAGGCTAAGCCGGGAACGCCGATCATTATAATTCCGTTTTGCATCATCCGCAGGATCAACACGCCGATGACGGTGCCGATGATCGTGCCTCGGCCGCCGCTTAGCGCCGTGCCGCCGATTACGACCATTGCAATCACTTCCAGCTCGTATTGAGTGCCGCTGTTCGGGTTCGCGGCTGAGACCCGGATTGAGCTGGTAATACCGGCATAAGCAGACATGACTGCCGTCAAGATGAATAGCAGGACCTTGGTACGCGCGACGTGCACGCCGCGCGCACGCGCCGCCTCCGGATTGCCGCCCGAGGCCTGAATCCAGTTGCCCGCTTTGGTTTGTGTCAATACGTAGCCGAGGATGACCGCGAACAGGATGAACCAGAGCAGGGACGTATGAATACGCAATCGACCCACGGAAAATTCGCCGACGAGGATCGTCGTCAGAAGCGAGTTGGCGGCCCAGGTCCGCTGTGGAAAACCGCTGGTTATGTAGAGCGCAGTTCCGCGCACCACCAGCAGCATGCCGAGCGTGACCAGGAATGACGGTATCTTGAGGCGGGTAACCAACCAACCGTTGGCAAAACCGATGACCACCGCAATCGCTATCGCGATCAGGAAGCCTATCTCGAGCGAGGCAATTTGCGCATTGTAGAGAGTCCACATCACGATCGGCGCAAAGCCAAAGACCGAGCCCACTGAAAGGTCGAACTCGCCGGAGATCATCAGAAGGGTCATGCCCAAAGCGATCATCCCGAGTTCAGGGGTGAACGCCAGGAAATTGCTGATGTTGCCCAGCGAGAGGAACGTCGGCGATCGTATGGTGAAAGCGACCATTCCGGCCACGAGCAGGACAAACGGTCCGAACTCGGGCCTCGCGACTAGCCTTTGGAGGAGGGAAATTGGTGCGCCCAATTACTTTTGCCCCGAACCCTGCATGATCTTGAGATAGTTCGCGGCCTTGTCCTTTTCGTAGAGCGTCCCGACGCTGACGTCGAATCCTGCCGGAATGCCGCTGGCCGCCATCGCCGCCATTGAAAGGGCTAAATAGCTGGTCGCTTGCGGGTCCTGCCACATCGCGGCATTCACATATCCATCCAAAACTTCCTGAGCCGTATCGATCGAGTTGCCCCAACCAACCACTGGAATCTCACCTGGTTTGACTTTGACCTGATCGAAGACCCGCTTGATGCTTCCGGTCACCAAGTCACCCAAACCGATGATCGCTTTGATCTTGCCGCGATTAGCCGTGAGGTAGTTTGACATTCGCGTGATAATCTCGGCCTGATCGAGTTTGGCTTCGGTAATTTCGTAGGTCACACCGAGCGGTTTAAAGACGGTGTCAATCCCCTGGGTTTCAAGCACCTGATAAGTCGCACCGGGGACTTCCACCGGCATCCAAACAAAATCGCCTTTTTTGACGAAGTTATGATCGACCAGGTACTGCGCCCAACGTTGACCAATCGCGACGTTGTCTCCGCCGACGTAGGCATCACGACCACTGGTCTTGTCTTCGGTGTTCATGATGATCACCGGAATACCGGCCGCATGGGCATCGGCGATCACCTTAGTCAGACTGCCTGGATCAGGTGTGCTGGTGACGATCCCTCTCGCCTTCGCGGAGATGGCGGCACGGATTGCCTCCTGTTGCGACGGGACATCGCCGCTGTGAAACGAGGTGCGAACGTCATTGCCGGTGTCTTTTGCCCATTGCTCGGCACCCTGCAGGAAATAGGTCCAGACCGGGTCAGTCGGCGATCCGTGTGAAACCCAATAGTAGACTGCTTTGTCCGCGGCCCAGCTAGCAACGGGGGCAAAAAACGCCGCGATAATACCAAGGATTCGTAAAGAAAGGCCGATCGCTTTCAAAATGGCTTTTCCTTTTTCTGAAAGCAGCCCGAACGGGGCTGCGTAGTTCAACCGAACGAGTGTTCTCATATATTGTGGGGGGAAGTCCGATAACCGGACACAGTAATTTAGGACGGGACAGAACTATTCGGCAACTTTTATGTGATAAATCGAAGAAGGAACTGATATGATTTGGGCTACTTTCGCCGCGCTCCTCCGGGATCAATGCGCGCGGGCGCCTGACGTTCCTTCACCCTACTCCGATGTTGCTTGCCTTCCCCCGCGAGAGCGCCCAGTTCCCTTGCGCCTTCACGGAACCACTCGCCTAATTGTCGCTTGGCAATGCCGACGTGCAGAACCTCGTCCGCCCAATCAAAATCCTGAAACATCGTCATTAGCGGATGTTTAACCGCATCTCGACAGAACTCCCACTCGCCCCGTTTGCCGATTGGATACTTCATCTGCGCGCCTTCTATCTCGAGACCTAAGGTGGCGTATTGTTCAAGTGCCGGCGCCTCCATGCAGTAAACGCTCTCATACTCTCGCATGGGGATAGCGTTCGCAGCACCGAAAGTCGCCTCAATGGCCGCCTCGCCCATCATGGAGTGCCGCACCTCGTCCCACAGATGGCGAGAAATATCCCAATAGAACTCCCAAGGCATCTCTTTCGTTTCGCAGAGCACGAGGGCCAATCCCTCTGCCACGTTGATTTCCGAGAGTCTGATTCCCAACATGTAGGCAAAGTAGGCAGCGACATCCTCCATCGGAGGTTTCACGTAGTCCCAGACGCGATTCAGACCAGCGTCGCGACCTGGCTTGCGCGAGATCGAAAACGGTTCGGTCGATCTTTCCCGGGATACGGTCTCCCCTTTTCCCTTGGCTCCATCTACTCCGCCAGCGGCGTCTGCGAATTTCTGAAGCCTTGATGGCAGATTTCGTTCCGATTCAGGAACACCAACCTGATCCAGATACGCAGAGAGGCAGGCGACCGTAGCGCGCAGCCGAAGAAGAAAGGTCTCGATCAATTCGCAGGTCGGCGCATCGGCCAGCGGATTGGTCGTTGCGAGATAGTCTTCGTAGGTCACGAGCAACTCCCGGTGGATCCACCACACGATCCGCGCAATCTCGCAGCCGTCGTCGGCATACAAGGCCTCATCGAGAAGAATCGCCAGCGCCTCGTTGACAACCCCGTCGATTCGGACCTTGGCGGTACGCATCTCACGAAGCCGATTGCGCAGCGAATGACAGCGGCCGGCTGCATGATATTGCAGGCGCCCGAGCAACACCTTCAAATCGCGATCCGCTACAGAGATCATTTTTGCGGCGCAAAGGAACATCAATCGTTTTTCCACGTAGGTCAGGCACAACAGCCTATTGGTAGCGGCACTGACAGATAGACCCGGACGTCTTACATCCCCTAATCCCGCGAATTTTGTTGAGATCATATGGCAATTCCTCGGTTTCGAATCAGCAGAGTTGCATGGCCCGGGCGGCGGCTCCAAACGCGCCAGCCCATTCTCCCAGTTTCGCGAACGCCAGTTCCACGCGTAAACCGCCTGGCCGCCACTCCCAGTCGTCCAACCTTTGGCGAAGACCTTCGATCAGTTCGTCGCCAGCAATCGAAATACCTCCGCCAAGCAGCACCAAGTCTGGATCCAATACGTTGATCAACGAAACCAGTCCTCTGGCCAGATCGCTGAGCATTCGATCCCATACTCGGAGCGCGCCACTTTCTCCCCGCCGGCAGGCGGCCAGTAACTCTTTGGTATCAAAGAATACTCCGTCCGAACGCCGATTTACCGTTTGATTTCCCACGGCGTCCTCGAGTGAGCCGGGTGTCCCGACGATGTCCAGCGAACCACTATCCCGGATGGAAATATGTCCGAAATGTCCGGCGCGACCCCGAGCCCCGCGCAGGAGCCGACCGTCAACTATCGCCGCGCCCCCGACTCCGGTGCCAAGTGTCAACATGATCACATTTTGTCGTCCGGCCGCGGCGCCAAGCCACCGCTCGCCCAAAATGGCCGCCTGACCATCGTTTAATGCCGGAACGGCTTGGGAGCGGCCAAGAAATCGCTGCCAGACGAAACCCTCAATCCCAAGCATCCGATTCGGCAAATTCCAGATGCATCGCTCATCACCAGCGGCAAGTCCGGGAGCGCAAACGCCAACGAAGAGTTCCTCGCCGTATTGCCGGATCAACTCCTGAACCAGGGCCTGCGCCACCTCCGCCCAACGCTCTACCCCATTATCCCGGGACTCGCGAACGACCTGATCAAGAACTGTGCCATCATCTTCGACGACGACCGCCTTGACGCGTGTCCCACCAACATCGAGTCCGATCGCTGCCTTCGCCTGCACTTAAACAGATTTATGGAACGCAAAAACCGATGCAACTAAAAAAAGATTGCTATCTATGCAAACTGATATGATTACTCCGCGGATGGGGCGGCGACCACGCGGTGAAATAGACGAGATTCGCGGGGCCTTGCGCGCCATGGTCTCAGACGAGTTTCGACGAGCTGGTCAGAGGTTCGTTTCCGCGCGCTACCTCTCACAGAGATTTAGTATTAGTTATCAAACGGCCCACCGCTTGCTAGCTGAACTTGAAGACGATGGTTTGATCATGCGTCGAGCCGGTTCCGGAAGTTTCATCGCGGGTCAGAAGAAAACGCTGCGATCCGCTCTCTTGATTTTCGCCAGACGAGCAAAGCGTTCCGGGAGTTTCGGCGACCTTCTTTTGCGGCAACTTGTCCTCAAAATGGAGGCGATGGAGCTGCCTTTTGAGGTGAAATGTGGCGGCGTTTCGCCGAAGCACATTCGTGAAGATGTCTACCCTGTCCTCTGGGAGATGCCTCGCCTGATGCATGACCTCTCGGCGGATTATCGATTCTCGCTGGTCCTGCACGACAAACCGCCGGCGGGGATCGGTAGCCTCTTCACGGATTCGATCAGTGTCGATGATTTCAGCGGCGGTATCTCTGCGGGGCAAGTCTTGGCGCGTTACTCTCCGCGGCGACCGGTGGTTATTGGAGGCCCGGCTTCAGACAGGCGGAGCCAAAGCAGAATCGATGGCTTCCGCCAAATCTTTCCTTCCGCTCACGTAATTGCGGCAGGAAGCTGGTTCTTTCGCTCTGCTGTACAAAAGATCGCGGCACCGCTTAGTTCCGTTCAGGCCGACGCCGTTTTTTGTTGCAGCGATCGCCTGGCCGAGGCGGCGCTGATCTGTTATCGAAAGCTTCAAATCCCTGCGCCGGTGGTTATTGGATTCGACAACGCACCCGTCGCGGAAACTCTCGGCATATCGACAATTGGAATTCCCTGGGAGGAGGTAGCGCGGGCTGCAACCGCGGTGATCAAAAAAAGGTTGGACGGTCAGACCGATCATGCTAGCGCGATCGTGCTGCCTTTGGTGCCAGTCATAAGAAATAGCACATAGCTGATTCTCGAATACCCCATTGCTCCAGCGACCCAACAGGCATCAGCGGCGACCTTGGCCTCTTCCTACTACAAGCCCTCGAAGTGCGGCCGGAGGGCCCCTCATAGCGCAGGGTTTGTGACTCGTCGGCTGAGGTGACCACGAAGGGGCCAGGAAGGTGAAAGGGACCATCAAATCGTATGTTCTTCGGTGCCGACGATCACCACGTTGCTTGGCGTGAAGCATAGAGGCTCGTCGAAAAGATCCCTTTCCGTGTCCGCCTTTAGAATGGACGGGCAAGCGTAAGCTCGACCGACAAGCGGGGCGCTGCCAAGTCAATCCCACCCCGGAAAGAAATAGAGGGCTTCGGATACTTACTCGGGGCTCGCCTGTTTCACGAAGACTCGATAGCCCCATGGCTCGAGTTTCAATTGTGTGGGGCCAACAAGTTCAACCGATTCTTTGCTGAAGAAGTCGATACACCTTCCGTGGTAGAGGGTTTCTTCGAATTTGACGGTTTGGGGCAGCTCCGAGAAGTTGAACACGGCAAAGACCTTATCGCGTTCATTGTGTCGAACGAAGCTTAGAACTTTGTGAGGGATGGTATTCGGCACGTTTATCATCCTGGCCCCCCACTTCGCGTTCCAAAGGGCAGTATTTTCTCTCTTTAGGGCGAAAAGCTTTTTGTAGAACTCGCCGAGCGGACGCTCCTTCCATTCAATCGGATCTCTTTCAAAAAACTGCAGGCGCTTGGTGCTCTCCGCTTCTTGCCCGTTGTAGATCAACGGCATCCCCTCCCCCACGACAGAAAGCACAATCGCCGCTTCCAGGGCATCGCCGAACTGTTCGAATTCGGTTCCCTCCCAGGCGTTCTTGTCGTGATTGCTCACGAAAGTCATTCGCATGATGTCTGCGGGATATGCCTTGTCGTTCCAAGCGTAGTAGGCGCGGAGCCTGTCCAGATCCGCCTTGCCCATCGCGATCATGTGCACCGCCTCATTCCAGCTCCAGGCATAAGTCATATCGAAAGCTTCCGCGTGGAGATCCCGAGCCTCCCATTCTGCCAGCATGAAGACGGGCTTGATCGCGTCCAACTCCTTGCGCACATTATTCCAAAAATCGGTCGGGACAAAGCCCGCCACGTCACATCGGTAGCCGTCGATATCTGCCTCAGACACCCAATATTTCATGGCATCTGTCATATACTTGCGAATACCTTCTTGCTGGTAGTCAAGATCGATGATGTCGACCCAATCCCACCAGGGGGTTGGGCAAAAGTCGCCTTTCCAATCGCGCGCGTACCACTCGGGGTGTTCGCTGACTAATGGATTATCCCAGGCCGTGTGATTGGCTACCCAATCAAGAATGACGTACATCCCGGCTTCGTGGGCTGCGTTCACAAAATGTTTGAGGTCGCCCAAGGTCCCAAACTCCGGATTCACACTGTAATAGTCTTTCACTGCGTAGGGACTTCCCAAGGTGCCCTTGCGGCCTTTTTCACCGATCTCATTGATGGGCATCAACCACAAGATGACCACGCCCAGGTCCTTAAGCCTTGGCAGATGCGCTTCGGCCGCCCTGAATGTGCCCTCGTCTGTAAACTGCCGGGTGTTAATCTGGTAGATCGTGGCGCTTTTGCTCCACTCGGGGTGAGTGAGTAAGACGGGCGGCGCGGGTTGGTAGGGGTTTGTGGCATTCATGGAAGGAATCTTGGCGAAGGAAACAGGTGTAGGGATAATCGATGCTTGACGATCCCGATTTCGACCGTCGTCCGCACGCGTCCACGGGATCGTTTTCCCGGCTTTGGGTGGGGCCATGTTCCTGAAACCCGTTTCGTA
>DASTFP010000187.1:0-3827 GCA_035719865.1 Terrimicrobiaceae bacterium
AGGCATTTTGAGACCCATCGGCAATATAGAGGTCATCGGTGACTCCGGGGATGCCGCTCCAAAGTTGAGCTCTCTCGTTCAAGGTCGTCCGTCCGATCTTGCTCTGGCCAGCGTGGAATTCAGCGTCTTTCGTCGCGCCCTGGCCATCAATGCTCCCGTCGAAGCCAGCGGTGCTGGTCTCATTCATCTGGCGCCCGTGGTGGCCCTGTGCCCGCGAACGATTGCCGAAGTGGAGAGGCTAACCCTCCAAGTACTTGGCGGGCATGGCTACAAAGCGGTTCCTCTTTCCCTCAACGCGGTGAGCGCTCGGACCGCTATACTTATTGTTTCTGTCGGCTTCGATCGACGATTATCGCAGAGAATCAGGGCAGCACATCGGGCTGCTGACGACCTGTTGGAAGCTTATCTCGGCGCCGGTTTAATGCCTTATCGCTTGGGACTCGAGCAGGCGCGTCAGTTGCCGCAGATGGATGGACCGTGGCCGGAAGTCTTTTGCGCGATCCAACGGATTCTCGACCCAAGCGGCTGCATGGCGCCTTCGCGTTATGAGCCGCTTTGGAGAAAAGATCCGCCTGAATTGCCTGATAACCCTGAGGAGAAGGAGGAGCTATGTATTCGTTAGGTAGAAAGCGTGTCGCCGTCATTACCGCCATGGGCCTTGCGGCCCCGGGTGCTCTCGATCCCGAGTCATTTTGGAGAAAGGTTCGCGCTGGCCAGACGGCTATCAGTCGCATCAAGCGTGTTAATACGTTTGAGTCGGGATGTTCTTTCGGAGGCGAGGTTCCAGCTTTTGATCTCACCCTGCTCCCGGCTGAGCTCAAGCCAAAGCGATTGGCGCGGCACACGCAGCTGGCGCTCTGGGCCGCACGCCAGATCAAGCCGGAGGTGGAGAGACTGCCCGAGAGCCCTTCCATCCGGCTCGGTGTCGCGACGAGCTGCCTCTCCATGATCAGTGAATCGGGAATAAGCCGAAGTCAAAAAGGTGCTAATGCCGCTTCGCGCTACATGATTTCTCAGTGCCCGCCCAATGCTGCCTCGGGTGCGGTGGCCCGATACCTCGATACATCGGCAAACGTCCTGACAGTCTCAACGGCATGCGCTGCGGGATTGGATGCCATAGGGCTGGCGGCTCGAGATGTTGTTTCGGGCGTCGCCAACTTTGTTGTGGCCGGGGGCACGGACAGTGCGATCGGAGTCAGTCCGCTTGCCGAGTTCGTGAACAGCGGGTTGTCCTCGGTGCGAAATTCCTGCCCTGAGAAAGCAAGCAGGCCCTTTGATGTCTTCGCCGACAGTGGCGTATGTGCTGAGGGTGCCGGCCTATTCCTGATTGAGGAAAAATCCGCCGCTCGAGCGAGGGGTGCGACGATTTTAGCGGAGATCGCGGGCTATGGGTCGTGCCTCGATGACGACAAAAGCAGGCCTGGCAGCGGGTGGCCTGCCTGCATTCGCGAGGCCTTGGACAGTGCGGGATGGACCCCGGAGATGGTCGACTCTGTCTCGGCTTGGGGGCCAGGGCATCCGGTGATCGATCGCATTGAGGCGGAAGCCCTGGCCGAAGTTCTCGCCTGTCACGCATCGCATATCCCGGTTTACTCCATAAAGGGAATTATCGGCAATCCCATGGCCGCAGCAGGACCATTGCAGGTGGCTGCTTGCATCAATTCCTTTCGCGACGGATTGGTGCCTCCCACCGCCAACCTGGAAGTGCCGATCCCGGAAGCCCCGCTTGATTTTGTGCGCGGAGAGGCTCGTCGCACGTTCCCGCAAACCGCCCTTCTCAACGCCCACGGAGTTGGCGGGGCTAATGCCACCTTGCTCTTGAAAGCACCGCGGACGAGTCGGCCTCTTCTGCATGACCTTAAGCCTAACCTCATAAAACTAACCCAACTAAAATATTCCCTCGTATGAATCTCCCACACTCAGTCCTCGTTGCCTTTGCGCACGATGGGCTTCGCTCCGCGCTAAACGTGGTGGAAGCCTTGGAACCCTTAGCAGACGTTCAACTCTGCTCCTATGATCAACTTCACCAGCGGCCTCCACAGGAACCGGACGTCGCGCTCTGCATCGTCACGGATGAAGAATCGCTCGACCTGGCGCATGAGTTCCAGGTGCGGCTCGAGGATGTGCCCACTCTTGTGGTGGACGGTGCCGGAGGCTTGAAGATAGAAGTCAACGGTTACGCGGGAAGAATCTCATCCGCGCCCGATCAAGTTGTCCGGGCGGTCCGCCATCTTCTGGTTCCGGATGCGAAAAGGGATTCCCGGACGTTGCGAAAGTCGGGAATCGAGAAACCGGCGCGGCGAATCTCGAGTCCTTTTGACCAGACGCTCGCCCGAACGGCGGGTGGTGAGCAAACTCCTCAGGCAATCCTGATCGCGGCTTCCCAGCAGTTGTCCTGGGATCTCCGAGCTGATCGCGTTGAAGTGTTTCTCCGCGCGGTGGAAAAGAATGCGTTCCGGAAAGTCCATGCGGAACCGGAATCCTCTTCAGGAACAAACGGCGCGCCGTGTCCCGAAGTCGTTCGGCTTATCAAGAAGCGGCCCCATCCGGTAACCCTCTCCGAGCTCGAAGGCCGTTCGGCGCGCCCGCTCCACGACTATCTGACGAGCCGAAACCTAAATCTGATTATTCCGTTGGCGAAGGAGACTCGCCTTCTCGGCTGGCTGGCCTTTGGTCTCGAAGCGTCGCGGTGCACGGACGATTTGCTCGACGACCTTCAAATTGCCGGGCGGCTTTTGACGACGAGTGTTGCCGACGCCTTCAATCGAGAGACGCAGAATCAAGAGGCCAAAGCGATTTACAACGCATTGTCAGCCTTGAAGTCCGGCATCCTGACCATCGATCAGGAAGGGGCAATCACCAGCATCACGGGTGCGACGCCGCTCCTCGGCAGCGATCCTCAAAAGGGAGATCATTTCAAAGCGATTCACAATAGCCGGGTACGAGAAGTTGTGGCTCTGGCGCTTCGCGGAGATTTTGTCGAAAGGTTCTGGACCGATTTTGACTCTCAAGAAACGCTCTCCACCTCCTCGACCAAACTTCCCGATGGGAAAGTCGCGGTGTTCTGGGGACCATTTCGAAGCCAGGAAAAAGGCGGATCGAAACAGGGCGGCATGGAACTCAAGGAAGTCCTTGAATCGTTGCCCGTTCCGGTCCTCCTGGGCAATGAAGTTTCGCCCGGCGGCACCGCAGTGCCCCAAGGCCGCATAACGAACGAGGACAGTCAGGCGATAATGGACTGCGCTCTCCAGGCTCAAGCGCGTAATGTCAAAGCTCTTAGACTGCGCTGGGGACAGAGGCAATCGTCAAACAACGCCGTTCTCTTCTATGACTCGCGCGCGGAGGAAGGGAGCGAGGAGTTTTCCGACGATATCAAACAAGCTGTTCGGTTCTCTTTGCTCGCGGCATGATCAAATGGCTTATGAAACATTGCAAAGGCGGTTCTTCAAGATATAAAGCTTAGATGCCCAAGAGCAACCAGCTGCGGGTTCGCCTCGAAGATGGTCAGCGGGAGCGTTTACTAGAGATAGCCTCGGCGCGAGGGAAAGGTGAAAGGCTGTCGGACATGGTTCGTCAGGCGATTAGCGAGTTTGTCAGTCCCGAACCGCTTGATCTTCGTGGTTCCCACTACGTGAACGTCACCTCCCAATGCAAACGAACAGTTTCTGAGTTGGCGGAGGAACTGAACAGAAGTCAGAATCAGGTTTTGGAAGCTTGTGTCGAAGGCATTCAGGATCTCCTGGAAGGAAAGAGAACTCCGTTGATCATCTACGAGGTGCACCTGCGTCGCAAGTATCACCGGAAGCGCTCAGTAAAGCAGCCTAGCA
>DASTFP010000188.1:0-12727 GCA_035719865.1 Terrimicrobiaceae bacterium
TCTGGATTGCCCGAGGGATTTAGCGTCGAGGAACTGGGCGAGGCGCTTGAAAGAGCGAAGTCCGGGTTTGAAACTCCGGGCGAATACGAAGAGACCAAGGAAAATCTCCTTGCGGTCGCGCACGGTAATTACGATTTGGAAGTTCCCGAAGACGGCAATTGGTCGGAGGCCGTTATTTTTCCTACTTCGCAGAATGAATCGCGAGGCATTGAGGATGCGCGTCTGGTGCGATTCGTGGATGATGATGGTTCGGAGCGCTATTACGCGACCTACACGGCTTACAACGGGTTCCGGATCTTTCCGCAACTCTCGGAGCACGATGGGGGTCCGATCCTGAAAATTCGCACGCTTATGGGAAGCGGCGCCCGAAATAAGGGCCTGGCTTTGTTTCCGCGCAAGATCGACGGAAAATACACAATGATCTCGAGGCTCGATGGCGAGAACCTGTTCTTGATGAGCTCAAATGACGTTCGCTTCTGGGAGGACTCCAAACTGCTGCAGGTGCCGAAATTTTACTGGGAACTGGTGCAAATAGGCAACTGCGGGTCGCCGATGGAGACAACGGAAGGTTGGTTGCTTCTGACGCACGGGGTGGGACCCATGCGGCAGTATTGCATTGGAGCCATGTTGCTCGATCTCAACGACCCTTCGAAGGTCATCGGCCAGACGCAGGAGCCTCTCCTCGTCCCCACAGCAGAGGAAAGCTCGGGCTACGTCCCGAATGTGGTCTATTCCTGCGGAGGAATGATTCATAACGACCTGCTGGTTATTCCCTACGCGATGAGCGACAGGAGTACGAGCTTTGCCACGGTCGAGCTTGAGGTGTTGCTCAGAGCAATGAAGGGGCAACGCCCATGAGCGGCCAGGCAACTGCATGAGGGGAGCGAACCTCCCCGGAACGAATCGACACAAGATCGACTGATTGGCCCTGCTGCGTTTGGCTCCATGAGCTCCAGCAAGGGGACACACGATCGGGCGCAGGAAAAGAAGTCATTCCGGGTCCTCCGTCGCTTCGTCGGTAGAACCGACTCGTACAACTAAACCCGCTTACCTCCCTCAGGGAGGGCCTGCGCCGCCAGGCGCTTCGTTGTCTCCGAAGCGCCTGGTCGATCGCCATCGATCAATCGTCGATCTCGATTTCGCCGTCTTCGTCCACCTCGACGCGATTTAGGATCCGCTGATCTCCTTCCGTGACATAGTGCACGTTGACCGGCGTCCCAACCCTTATGGTGCGCACTTGCTCTTCCGACAAGGGCTGCCCACCGCGTGTAACATAGGTAATTGTTTCGCCGTAACGATAGGTAACTGGACCGGTCGTTTCCGTGACGACAAATGTAGAGCCGGGCGAATATTCGGTGATAGTCCCCGTACTCGTTGTGGTAGTGGTTACCGTCTGTGCGGAGGCTATTGACGTTACGATCGTACATGCGATGCCAAGTAGTGTTTTATTAAGTTTCATGGTTGAATAGTCTTCAAGAGCTGAAAACGGCGGTTTGACGTCCTGGCTCTCATTAATTTAGGAACACTTGGGAATCGGTTTGCGCCCTGCTCGCGGCGTTAGGTGTCGACCCCGATCGCTCCATAGGGGCTCCTCTTGGGAAAGCGACGATGGAACCAGACGGTGGGGGCAACAAGAGAACGGCACGAGCGTCGCGCCTTGGCACCGGCGGTTACTCGGGACTGGAGCGTGGAATGGTAACTTCCTTGAGGGCCTCTGGCGTGAATTGACGATCAGAATAGGTCACGTCGTGTTTGATTCGTGAACCGTCCAGCTCGGTGACGGAGTGGGGTCGCGATCCGCTCACGGTCAGATTTGCGGGGATCTGGCGGCCGATGTCGTCGGTGACCACGTTGGCTGTGTCGATGCGCCGAGCGAGTCGACCAGCCACATATTTTTCAATGCGGAGTGGGATCAGCCGGCGGCTGTCTATCCAAGTGCGCACGGTGGTAAACGACGAGTTATCGCCCTTGCCGGGCTTCGACTCCAGGATCTGGCAATTCACGCCGTTCACATCCCCGGCACCGACAAAGGCCTGGGTCTTCCAGGCAAAGTGGTTGTCCACCAGATCTTCGTAGAGGACATCGCTTCCGAATAGTGGCTCCTTCATTTGCGAGGCACCGATGGAGCGAAGCGTATCGGGCGGGACGAAGATCCAGCCTCTTACACTTCCGTCCTTCGCTTTCCGGAGAAGCACGGTTTCGCCTTTCCGTTCTTTGGGCCAGAGGATCTGGTAGAAGACGTCCGCAGCATCTCCCGCGCGGCGAGCCTTGATCTGGATCTGGAGCGCATTCTTCGTAGTGCCGGGCGGCTGCTTGTTCTCCATGCGCAGACGGACGTAGGAGGCGCCGTCCTGTTGCCAGGCACTGAGACGGTTCGCCAGGTCCTCCGCGGAGAGCGCTTGCGGAGAAGGGTCAGCGGAGTTTGCGGCGGAAAGAACTACGGCAAGGCAAAAGCAGGCGAAGGCAAGACGAGGCATCATTTTAAGAAAAGCATTCTGTAGATAATTCGCAGCGAAGCGGTTCCCGGCTGTGGGTTTTCAGCCACGCAGGACGAGGCCCGGCGTAAGCCGAGAACTGCGCCAGGCGGGATACAGGCCGCTGAGCACTCCAACGAAAATGGCTATGGCGACAGACATCGCAAAGAGTCCAACGCTTAAGTCAGGCTCAAGGAGTCCTCGAATGGACGGCGTATTTTGCAGTAATTTGACCGCGGCAGCGCCCATCAAGACGCCGACGATGCCGCCGAGAAAACCGAGTAAAGCGGATTCGTAGAGGACCATCCTAACGATCCGTCCACGCTTCCATCCGATTGCGAGCAAGATGCAGATCTCATGCGTCCGCTCAAATACGGTCATTAGCATGGTGTTCATCACTCCGAGGACGCCGACAAGGACGGCAAGCAGCGAGGTGCCCCAACTCATGGCGCGAACCATGCGGTATCCCTGGCTGCTGCTGAAGTGTTCCCTGATCATCACAGCGCGAACTTCCGGCGCAAGCCGGTTGATCTGTTCACAGAGTTCCTTGACGTCTTTCTCGGGGGTCGAAGGAGGGACGCGAATATCTATGACGTTGATTTTGCCCTGATTTCCCGTGATTTCCTGAAAGAGCGAGAGAGAGAGAATGACTGAGCCGTCTTCGACCAGCGCGCCGCCGCTTACGATTCCAACCACGGAGAGCTCTGTGGCTTCAATCTGGATGACGTCACCCACTTTCTTATTGAGAACTTCCGCCGCTGTCTGGCCCAGAACAACCGCGGGCTCGTCCGCATCGAGAGGCATTCTGCCCGAGAGAAGCCTGAGGTTGTTCCAAGAAAACCCGCCCCACTCCCGCGCGGAGAGAATCATCATTTGCGCGTCCTCAATGCTCATTAGCTCCACCATCAATGCGCAAGTCGAGGAAACATTGGGCAGCTGAGTGATTCGATCCCGTATTGAGTCGCTGAAGGGCTTCGGAGTCAGAGCGGTGCTCATATTGCTGACGACCACGTCGGTCCCGCGCGCCGTCAGTCCAGTCTCCCAGCTCTTCTCAAAGCCGCGCGAGACCCCGACAAGCGCAACGAGCGCGGCGATGCCGATGGAAATTCCAACCAGCGTCAGACCCGTTCGCACCGGACGTCGCATCAGGCCGCGCAGGATCACGGTAAAGAAAGTCATGTTCCGGCAGGAGAGATATCCGACACAATCTGACCGTCTTTCATCCTTAGGACCCTTGATGCTCTCCGGGCGATGTCCATATCGTGAGTGACCAGCACCACCGTCATTTGGTGCTCCTTATGGATTTTCACGATGAGATCGAGCACGATCTCTGCGTTTTCGCTGTCGAGGTTGCCCGTAGGTTCGTCCGCCAGGAGCACGGAGGGATCGTTGGCGAGGCTTCGGGCAATGGCGACGCGTTGCCTTTCTCCGCCGGAGAGCATGGATGGCAAATGGTTCACCCGTTTTTCCAGTCCGACTGCTTTCAGCAACGCAAGAGCACGATCTCTCCGATCGCGTCGCGTCCGCGTCGTTTCGAACATCGGAATCTGCACGTTTTCGAGGGCGCTAAAGGTGGGCAGAAGGTGAAAGGCCTGGAAAATGAAACCGATCTCGCGGGCACGATACGCCGCCGGATCGGGCGAATCGGCGATTGAACCTCCCTGATAGCGGAGGACACCCGACGTGGGTCGATCGAGCGCGCCAAGCATCTGAAGCAAGGTTGTCTTTCCGCATCCGCTTGGGCCGGTTATGGCGACAAAATCGCCAGTCGCTATTTGAAAACTCACGCGGCGCAAGGCCTGCACCTGCCCATCGTCGAACTCTTTTTCAAGCTCGATCGCCTCGAAGATGCACAGCGCAGCAGCGTCCGTCCCGGCGGAATTTCGCGATATTTGGTTCACAGCGGAGAAGCTGCATGAGAGCCGGCACCAACTCTACTAGGTCGTCGTGCGTTCAATGTCCTTCTGCCAACTGTTGTGCGCCCTGGAGTCTGGACCACGCCACTGAGCGCCCACGCGAGGGTTGGCGAGGCTTCGAAAAAGGTCGGCAAAAGCGTGCGAATAGCTGCGGAACGGTGGTCGCTCCTCCGCAGTTTTCGGCGCCAACTCGCCCGCGAACAGCGGAAGTTCGGCGTGCGGGAGGCCTGCATACCGATGATGCACGCCGTGATAAGGCTCGTGGAGCAGAGTAAAGGACACGAGCCGGCCAACCCAACCGTTGGACACAATACTCCGGGTGGAACTGTTTACCGTAGATCCCAGGAGTCCGACGTGCTCGATGTATTTGCGGAGACTTTGCATGTTGCCAGCCAGGAAAGCGGGCGCCAGATACAACCACACGAAATACTTCCACAAATCCCACACTGCCACGGCCGAAAGGATGCCGATCCAGAGGGCAGCCGACACCGAGAGCTCAATCCAAATGCGCCGGCGCAGGTCTTTTTTCCGAACCGGCGAGCCAGTTCGCAAAAACGCGCGGATGAAAAGAAAGGGCGTGTAGAGCATGCCGACCGTGAGTTCGAGCACGGCGGCCAGGATCCTCGGAGGGCGTGATATTGCGGGTCGGACGAACGGCCAGAGTTCCTCATCTCGCTCGGTGGCAAGGTGCGCGTGATGTGATTGATGCACCGCCCGGTAGAGGCTGAAGCTCATGAATCCGAGGGTCGCGATGATTAGGCCGTCTATTTCGTTTAGGAGGCGACTTTTTCTCAGCAGACCATGCGACGCTTCGTGTAATCCGATCAACATGGCATGCATGAGATGGCTGGAGATAAGGATCAGCGGAACCGCAAGCCAGTACATCGAGCGATAGACCGCGAAGCCCAGCGCAGCTTGCGTGGCAAAGAAAATCACAACGAGCACCTGAAAGGCGGCCCTGCTCACCCAATAAGGTTCATCCTGTTCGACTGGGGATTCTGTGTCCTGCTTGGCGCCCATGTTGGATTATACGGTAAGGGCGGTGGTCCGGCTATCCGACGAGCGGGAAGCGCTTGCCAAGACAGCTTCGAACATCGAGCCCAACTCTTGAACTTCTTGCTGGTTGAATAACTTCGACCGGAAGAGCCACACCACTTCCAAAGCGTCGCCGTCCTCCGTGATTTCGCAGCCGAGGTGGAAGCGGGCGGTGCCGGTTGAGCGCATCGTAAGCCTGACGGACAGTCCGGGAACCGCGGCATACGGCAGGGGGTGATTCTGCAGAGCGAATCGCACATCAAAAACCGGATTCTCCCGTGGCATCGACGCATCGCCCAGTGCCTTGACGAGCTCGGCGAAGGGGATGGCGTTCGCAAAGCAATCCAGCGAGTCCCGATGCACGACTCGAAGCGTGTCGGAAAAAGGTCGGTCGGGCTCCACGCGTCCACGAAGGGGCACAATACCAGAACAATACCCCATCGTTTCGCGCATCGGCTGCTTGTTTCGATTCGCGACCGGGGTGCCTACAACGACATCCGTCGCCCCGGTCCATTTGGCCATGGCAATCCGGAAAGCAGTCAGGAGGGTGCTGAATAATGTGGTGCCCGTGCAGCGTGCGAGTTCCCGCACGGCGCGTCCAAGGTCCGTCGGGAGAAGTAAAACGAGCCGCTTGAGCGGATCGGTCGCGCCATTCGGATCAACGGTCCAGGGGCGTCGCATTCCCGCCAGGTGAGATTGCCAAAAGGGCAGGCGTTGATCGATCTCGCTTGGCTGCCAAAAGGCTCGCTCGGCGGCGCCCCAAGCGCTGTAGGAGAGTTGCAAGGTGGGAAGTCCACCGGGCACACCCATTCGTTTTTGCGCATGGGCGCTGCAGAGGTCTTGGACAAATGCGCGCAGCGTCCAACCGTCAGCAATCGCGTGGTGTATCGTAAAGACGAGCAAACAGTGATCGGAGCTCTGCCGAACCACATCCGCCCGGTAGAGCGGGCCCTGCACCAGGTCGAATGGCTCATTGAAGGCCGCCTGCATCAGTTCTTCGATCGCTTCGGGTCGCCTGTCAGAGGCCGGAAGTTCGTGGAACCTCATCACCGGCTTGCCACCCGGCCGAATCATCTGCACGGGCTGATCCTTCCCGGGCAGGATGGATAGACGCAATACCTCCTGGCGCTCCACCACCCGTTGCATCGCCGTCAGGCAATCGTGCGGCGTAAGCGCTCCGCGCACATCGATGAACGAGCAGATGTGATTCGAAACGTCGCCGACCGGAACGGCGGATGCCTCCCACAATTCGCGCTGCGGAAATGTCAGCGGGTGGAGACTGATTTCGCCGCTCTCCAGCCAGCGCTTTAGACGGGTTCGTCTATCTTCGGACATGACTGCGCTTCAACTTCGTACGTTTAACCCCGGGCGAAGCTCAGGACCGTCATCAGGAGAGGATTGGCCTTCAAGCAAACGATCAATGTCCTGATCGGAGAGCGCGTCAACGTCCACCTCCTCGGCATTGGCCGGTTCGGGAGCTACGGCGGAGGGTGTTGGCAAAGACTCACGCGTTTTCGCGCCCATGTGATCAGCGATGAGGGTCACGATCTGGCCGATGGTGCGCGCACGCATCAGACTGGTTGGCGGGAGTCCGACACCGATGGCGCTTTCGATCGCATTTTCAATCTCGGCGCCCATCAGCGAATCCAAACCCAAGTCTGTAAGCGGCTGGTCGTCGCGCAAGCTCTCTGGCTTGATCCGCAAGACCGAGCCAACCACGTCCGTGATAGCCTTCCTGATAACTTCCCCCCGTTCTTCGGGTGGCGCCGATTCAATCTTCGACCGCCAGTCACTCGTTTGACCGCCGGTTTCCTGACTTTCGACGCCCGAGGCAAAGATTCTTTCCAGCAAAGGATTCGCCTGCAACCCGCGGAAGAATTGCCGCCACTTGGACCAATCGACGCGAATCGCCAGCACTTGATCCACGCCCTCGTTGAGAAACGACTCGAGCAGGCTGACGACTTCTCTTGGCGAGATCGCAACGGTTCCCTGCCGCGCGAGGAACTCAGCCACTCGCGCATTGCGGGCCACATAGCCGTCGCCTCCGAGAACGCCCCAATTGATCGTCAGAGCCGGCAGCCCCAGTGCGCGCCGATGGTGGGCCAGCGAATCGAGAAACGCATTTGCGGCGGCGTAGTTGGCTTGGGCCGGATTGCCAAAAATGCTGGAGACCGACGAAAACATTACGAAGCAGTCCAACTCCATGTCGCGGGTTTCCTTGTGGAGCAGCCACGCGCCGTAGGCCTTCGGTGCCATTACTGTGCGAATTCGCTCGCGAGTGAGCGACGCGATTGGCGCATCGTCGATAACCATCGCGAGGTGGAACACGCCCCTTAACGGCTGCCCGCCCGCACGAATTCCGGCGACAAGCCGCGCCGCCTCCTCGGCGGAGCCCACATCGGCTCGCACTACGCGCACATCGACGTCACGCTCTTGAAGATCTGAAATGAAGGCTTGCGCCTCGGGAGTGGCGCTGCCGCTCCGGCTGGTTAGCACCAGGTGCCTGGCGCCGCATTCGACCAGCCATTGCGCCAGAATTTTTCCGAAGCCGCCAAAGGCTCCCGTGATCAGATAGCAGCCGTCCTGCTTTATCGCGAATGGTCGTGCCAACGGTTCTCCTCTCCGCGGGACGAATCTTTCTGAAAACGCGACCACGACTTTACCGATGTGTTTGCCCTGCGCCATGAGCCGGAACGCTGCATCGACACGACAAGCCGGGAATGACCGGAATGGTAGCGGTGCAAGGGCACCTTGCTCGACCATTTCCGTGATTTCATGCAGCAGTTGGCGAGTGAGTTCCTCGTCGCCCCCAAAGACCGCGTCCATGGCAACAACATGAAAGGACGCGTTGCGCCGCAACGGCCAAAGCGGAATGCGGGAGTTCTGATAAATATCGCGTTTGCCGATTTCGATGAAGCGCCCGAATTCCGCCAGGCAGGAAAGCCCCATCGGAATTGCTTCGCCGGCCAGTGAATTCAAGACGACATCCACACCGCGTCTCCCGGTCAACTCCATGACAGCATGCGCAAAATCGGCTCGCCGTGAGTCGATCACGTTTTTGACTCCCAGTGTCTCCAAGAGAGAGCGCTTAACCGCACTGCCAGCAGTGGCGATGACGTCGGCGCCCAGGTGCTGCGCGATTTGGATCGCCGCCATTCCCACTCCTCCGGCACCTGCATGGATAAGGATTCGATCGCCGGCTCGCAGCCGCGCCACGTTCTTGAGCGTATGCCATGCGGTCATGAAAACAACCGGGATAGTGGCCGCTTCCTCGAAGGACAGATTGATCGGGATGCGCCGCACGTCCCCGGCCCGGGACAAGGCGTGAGTAGCAAGCCCGAAGGCCGTGATACCGAATACCCGATCGCCCGGCGCGACATGCGTTACTCCGGAGCCGGCCGCGATCACGACGCCGGCGATTTCGTCACCGAAAGCCCGGGCATCAGGTGCATCGCCGGGGTAGAGGGCAAGCGCCTTGAGCACGTCGCGAAAATTCATTCCCGCAGCTTTCACCTCGATAAGGACCTGGCCCGCCCTGCACGGTGGCGCCTGGAATGGCGCAAAGCGGAGTGAGTCGAGATGACCCCGCTCGTGCGATCCGAGGCGCATCGGCTGATCGGCATCGAGCCGTTGCTCGCGCGTTGGCTTGCCCCGGCCTAGACGCTGCACGTATCGGGCTTCACCGCGGAAGGCGATCTCTCGGTCCGAATCGTTCCGGCGCAATTCTCTCCAGAGCAAGGTCTCGTCCGATGCCAGATCGGTGGGCGAGAGATCAATCCCACGGCAGGTAAAGTGCGGATGTTCGCTGAGCATCACGCGCAGCAACCCTATGGCAGGCGCCTGCGCAACGGCCGTGGCGCTCATTTTCCATCCGACCGGTTGCGCTCCGCGCGTGATCAGATCGATCTGCAGCTTTTGTGAAGGTCTGGTGAGCTCAATCGCCTGAGCGAGGTGAAGCAATGCGTCGGTGCCCATCAGCGCGGAACAGCCTTCCTGCGGCTCGTTCAAAGTCCATAGATAAATCAGACGCTCGGGCGGCGCGTCCTGAGCACATGCCTCCAACAGCCGTTTCCAATCCTCGAGAACCTCCGCGCGAAGGGTGAAAGAGTCTTTGTGGTCGCAGCGGAACTCGGCGCCGCGATGCGCGACACGGCATTGGGCGCCCGCCGCACGCAGTCGCTCGGCCAGCCGGTCACCGAGCCCCGACGAATCGGCGAATATCAGCCACGATTTTTCATCGGGAATTTCGGCGTGCGGCGGTGTCGTGGATTCATTTGGCGTGGAATCAAGCCAGCGTTTGCGGGCCAGCAGGCAAATTTGTCCTTCACCTCCGCGCGGACCGATCAATCCGGGGAGGGAAGCTGTTTCGCCGAAGCCCGCTTTACTCAACACCGCCTCCCACTGCGAGCGTTCAAGCAGTGGGTGCAGAGGTCGCAGGTCTCGATCAGAGAACCGCCACCAACCGCCGGTAAGACCAAAGACTGATTCCGTCCACAACTGCGGCGTGGCGAGTTCAATGAATAACAGAGTGCCGCCCGGCGCCAACAGCTCGTAAATACTCCGCAACGCGAAATGCACATCCCCAACGGCGTGAATCACGTTGGCCCCGACAACGAGGTCGAACCCGCCGGCCTCGAAGCCCTGTTCGCCGGCTGGCTTTTCGAGATCGAAGGTCTTGAATTGCACCTCGGGAAACCCCGCCAGCTTCTGCATGGCGCCAGAAAAGAATGCCGGAGATATGTCGCTGAACGTGTAGTTGTGCAGACCGCGATCGAGTTGCGGCAAGAGCTGCGAGGTGAGCCCGCCGGTGCCCGCCCCAACCTCCAGGATACGCAATCCGCGGCCCTCGGGCAGATCGCGCGCGATCTCCTGCACTGCGCTGGCGATAGCCGCCAGCCACTGGCTCGTAAAGAGGCCGTCACCGTAGAATTGATCCAGCAAATCCGCTCCTGCTCCCGCAAAAAGGACCTGCACCGCCTCCTTCTCGCCGCGCAGAATAGGTCCGAGTTCCGCGCAGTTCCCCGCACAAAGAAGACCCTCCGCCAGATGGCCGGGAAACTTCGCAATGAATGATTGCAGGGTTTCCCGGGCCGATTTCGCAGCGGTTGCAAACGCGGGAGTCGCCCGATAGGCGTCGCCATTCCCTTCCACGAGTCCGCGTTCGGCGAGTCCATCGAGCAGCCGCTCGAAGATGGGTCGCATCGATTCTGTCACCCCCAGGGAGTCTGCCGTGAATGCGCTCCAATCAGTTCGGAGCCCCATTTCTAGCAATCCATCGGCGAGTTGCGCGGCAGCGAGGTCATCGCAGGCGGCCATGCAAGCCTGAAGTTCCGACCGGCCCCGCGTCGAAATGACCTGCTCAAGAGCCGCACCGGCTATTTCTTTCAACCGGGATAGCCGAACGGGTGGTCGCGGCTGTGGGGCCAAGTCAACAGGGCTTCTCTCCCAGGCGACGTGGTAAAGGAGGTCGCGGTTTCCTCCCAGCGGGCCTGATCGACGCGCTCCCGCGATGCTGATGGCACGGAAACCATCTACCAGAACACAGGGCTTACCCGCTCCGTCATATAGCTCCAGCGCGCCTTCAATAAACTCGTCGCTGAACTGTTGCACCCTCGTTCGGACGAGGCTCGAGGCGCCTGGCGAGCGCAGAAAATGGATCTTTCCAAAGCGCACCGGCAGTTTCAGCCGTGTCTTGCGGCCTTCAACTGTGGCTGCCGCACCTGAAAAGATTTGTAAGGCGCCATCAAATAGCACGGGATGCAAGGGATATTCACTCGCGCGACGCGCGATGGTCGTGGACAACGCGACCTTACCGGCTGACCTCCCGTTGCCGGCGGATAGCTCGCGAATCGGCTGGAACTCCCCACCGTAGCGCAGTCCCATTTCACTCAGATGCTCATAGAACTCCTTCGGGATGACCGCCTCCATTCCGCCGTCGGGAAAAGCGTTCCATCCTGACTCCGCGAAGGCCGAATCGGTGCGTTCCCCACGCATGGCGCCGACCACGTGCGTGGACCACGCAACGCCCTGCTCGAGCCGGCTGTGGATTGCAAATGAACCGGTAGCGGGGTCGCAACTCATTTCGAGCAAAAGCCCCATAGGGGATTCTGGAAGAATCAGCGGTTTACGAATTTCGAGGTCCTCAATGACGAATGGTCGCCCCTCGAACGATTGAACACCCGCCTCGATTGCCATTTCAACAAAGGCCGCGGCTGGAAAAACTGTGCGGTTTTCGACGCGGTGGTCCTTGAGGAACTCCATCTTCCTCTCGTCAAGCCGTGCAATCCAGGTGGGTGTGGCCCGAGGCAACCGAACGTCGAGCAATCCCCGTCCACCCGGCGCCAGGCGGCCTTCGCACCACTCGCTGGATTCGTGCCACCAGCGGCTTTTATCCCAAGGATAGGCGGGCAGCGTGAGCCGGTGTCGCGACGGTGTCATGGCGGCGAAATCAAGCGTCACGGAGTAACGGTGCAGATCCATCGCCGTCTCGAGCAGGGATTCGTGCTCATGTTCGCGCCGCGCCGAGGCTAGAATGGGACTCTTGTCTCCGCGCGCCGACAAGCATTCCTGGATGGAAACTCCAAGGGCGGGATGGACGTTGATTTCCAGCCATGCATCTGCCCCGGAATCGGCTAACGCGTTGACCGCAGATGAGAACATGACCGGCTGCCGGATTCCACGTCCCCAGTGCGCGGCTCCGCATTCTCCGCCGGAATGCCGTCGGCCCGTCACCGTGCTGAAGAATGGAACGTCTCCTTCTCTCGGAGCAAGACCGGCGAGCGCTGCTTCCAGCGCTTCAGAGGCCGGCTGCATCAAGGGGTGATGGAACGGGTGGTCTACACGTACGAACCGGGCGAAAACGTCCTTCCCCTCCAGTTCGGCGGCCAGAGCCTCCAGCGACAAGCGAGGTCCGGAAAGCGTGAGTGAACGGGGCCCATTGAAGGCCGCGATGGTCACTGCGGCTCGGTAAGGGGCCATGATCGCACGCGCCTCTTCCTCCGCCAGGCCCACCGCGAGCATTGTTCCTTCGCCTCGAGCACAGGCGTCCATGAACCGCGCACGGAGAACGATCAATTGCGCTGCTTCCTCCAAGGTCAAAATCCCCGCGACACAGGCCGCGGCGACCTCCCCGACGCTGTGTCCCACGACCGCCGCGGGCCGCAGGCCCCAGGATTTCCACAGTTCCGCGAGTGCCACCTGCATCGCAAAAATGGATGGCTGCGCGATCTCCGTCCGATGTATCTGCGACGCGCCTTCCTGGCGGTAGAGCTCGTCCAGCAGGGAAAAACCATTCCGACTCAT
>DASTFP010000189.1:0-11796 GCA_035719865.1 Terrimicrobiaceae bacterium
CCGTATTACCAAAGCCAGCGCAGGGAGTTCTACCTCGAAGCATGGCGCAGGCTTCGCGACGGGGGTTTTATCTATCCGTGCACCCGTTCCCGAAGGGACGTTGCGCAGGCCGCGATCGCTTGTCATGACGAAGGCCCGATTTTTCCGGTTCAATGGCGCACGCCGGCTGCGAAGGCAATGGAATTTGAGAAGCCGGAGGGGCCTAACTGGAGGTTTCGGGTTCCGGATGGCGAGGTGATCGGCTTTCTCGACGGAAATTGTGGCCCTATTCGTCGGACGGTTCTGCGGGATTTTGGTGATTTCCTGGTTTGGAATCGCGAGAACCTGCCGGCCTACGAACTAGCCGTCGTGGTGGACGATCTCGCCATGGGTGTCACAGAGATTGTTCGCGGGGAAGATTTGCTGACCTCAACCGCACGGCAGATTCTCATCTATCGGGCCTTGGGCGGCGCGCCGCCGGCGTTCTTTCACTGTCCGCTCGTCCTTGACAAGAATGGACGCCGCCTGGCGAAGCGCGTCGGCTCTCTTAGCCTCAGGGCATTGCGCGAGCGAGGTCGTGCGGCCGAGTGGATCAAGGCGCGAGCGAAGGCGCAGACAGCGAGAAGTTGATTGTTGATCGTTGGTTTGATGGTGGTTCGAGGGAGGGGAGTTCTCCTTGGCGCGCTGGGCTATCAACCATCAACCAGCAGCGCGACAGCTACCACTTCAGCGCGGCGAATCTTCGAGCGGCCTCTTCCGCATTGCCGCGGCTATTGAATGCCGAGATGCGGAAAAAGCCTTCGCCTGCGCCGCCAAAGCCGCTGCCGGGGGTGATGACGACGTTTGCTTCGTTCAGAACTCGATCGAACATCTCCCAGCTTGTGGCGATTTGAGGACCCCGCACCCAGATATAGGGGGCATTGACACCGCCGTAAACGGCCAGACCGCTCCGAATCACCGCCTCTCGAAGAATCCCGGCGTTTCCCATGTAGTGCAAAACCAGGGACGCGACTTCAGATTTTCCTTCATCGGAGTAGAGAGCCTCTGCCGCGCGCTGAGTGACGTACGAGACGCCGTTGAACTTTGTGCTGAAGCGACGGTTCCAAAGCGGGTGGAGGGGGCGTTTTTCACCCGTGTCGGTCTGACACTCCAGATCTTTTGGCACCACTGTGAAAGCGCAGCGAACGCCGGTGAATCCGCCGTTCTTTGAAAAGCTGCGAAACTCGATAGCGCATTGGCGAGCGTCAGCGATTTCGTAGATCGAATGCGGAATGCCGGCTTCGGCGATGTAGGCCTCGTAGGCGGCATCGTAGAGGATTACAGCCTCATGCTCGAGCGCGAATCGCACCCACTCTTCCAAGCGGTCGCGGCGAGCGACGGCGCCCGTGGGATTGTTGGGCGAGCAGAGGTAGATGAGATCGACCTTCTTGTCGGGCACATCGGGCATGAAACCATTTTCCGGGGTGCAGGGCAGATAGACCAACCCGCTGTAGATTCCGTTCTCGTCTGCAGGGCCAGTATGGCCGGCCATTACGTTTGTATCGACGTATACCGGATAAACTGGGTCCATCACTGCAATGCGGTTGCTATCGCCAAAGATGTCCAGAATGTTCGCGCAATCGCATTTCGAGCCGTCCGAGACGAAAATCTCGTCATCCTCGACCGTGATGCCTCGCGACCGATAATCCTTTTCAGCTATGGCATGGCGGAGAAAATCGTAACCTTGTTCTGGTCCGTACCCGCGAAAGGTGTCGCGGACACCGAGTTCCTCGACGGCCCTGTACATGGCGTTACGCGCGGCGACCGGCAGCGGTTCGGTGACATCACCGATTCCGCAACGGATGAGGCGGCGGGCGGCGTCCGGGTTCGACTCGGAGAAGGCTCTGACGCGACGATTGATTTCCGGGAACAGGTATCCCGCTTTGAGTTTAAGGTAGTGGGAGTTGAGGTGCGCCATGGAAGCAATTCGAGAACGCCGGTAGATAGAGAGAGGAGACGCTTTGTCCAATCCCGAATTGGCACGAAACTGTAACCTGCCGTGGCGAGTTCAAGACCGCGAGGCTGACTCGCCCCATGCTCGCCGGGCGGACAACCCCGCTTAACTTGACCGAAAGCCAACCGGGGATAGCCCGGAACCGAGTTTCCCTTGGTTTGCGATTAACCCACCGCCGCTTCGTAATTCTTTTGGGCGGCACTCCACGAGACAACGTTCCACCACGCCTTGAGATAGTCGGGGCGGCGATTCTGGTAGTTGAGGTAGTAGGCGTGTTCCCAGACGTCCACACCGATTACCGGCTTGCCTTCCGTGCCGGAGATGGCCTTGCCCATTAACGGGCTGTCTTGATTCGCGGTGGAGACGACCTCAAGTTCCTTGGAAGGATTGACGATCAACCATGCCCAACCGCTGCCGAATCTGGTGAGACCGGCCGCTTCAAGTTTGGCTTTGAAATCATCGAAACTGCCAAATTTCTTATTGATAGCATCCGCCAACTTGCCGGTTGGCGCACCTCCCGCGCCGGAGGCCATTATCTTCCAGAAGAACGTGTGATTCGAATGACCCCCGCCGTTGTTGCGCACGGCTGTGCGAATCGATTCCGGCACAACTAAAAGGTCCGCAATAAGTTCATCCACCGGTTTGCCGGCCAACTCGGGCGCGCTTTCGAGGGCCTTGTTAAGATTGGTCACATACGTCGCATGATGCTTGCCGTGGTGGATTTCCATCGTTCTCGCGTCGATGCTGGGCTCGAGAGCGTTGGTCGGATAGGGCAGAGGTGGAAGTTCGTAAGCCATAAATTTATCGAGTTCGCAAAAACCTAGACTCTTATGCGGTTGCTTCAAGCCGGAATGTGAAGCCGCTGAAATGGCGGGAAAGAGCAAGGCTAAGTTTCTCGTATTTGGCAGGATTCGAAAGTCGCTTCGATCACTTGCAATAGCTGCCGGGAACTGTCAATTGCGAGCGGTGGGATTGGAAACTGAAGCCTTGAGCACCGCTGCCAAGCCTCGCCGCCCGCTGCTCGCGGACGTCATCGTGCTCTTCGTTGTCGGCAGTTTGCTGGTAGGGATTCTGAATGTGGCTGACGAATGGCATGCGCCGTTCCAAGCCGAGACTCGGATCGATCTTTCATTGTGGAAGCTGCCGCAATACACGTTGTACTCGCTCGCGCGCGGGTGGGTCGCCATGGGCCTTTCCCTGGTCTTCGCCATACTTTATGGAACCTGGACCTATTACGATAAGAAGGCCCAAGGAGTCCTCCTACCGGCGCTCGATATTTTGCAGAGCATGCCCGTACTTGGGTTCATGCCCGGTCTTGTGCTCGCGCTGGTCTACCTGTTTCCCAAAAGCAACTTTGGTCTCGAACTCGCTTGCGTGCTGATGATCTTTACGGCGCAGGTTTGGAACATGGTTTTCAGCTACTACGATTCGCTCAAGGCGGTCCCGGACGAGTTGCGGCAGCTGGGAAGGATCTCCGGCTTTGGGCCGGTGCGGCGTTTCTGGGAGATTGAGTTACCTTTTGCCGCTCAGGGGTTAATCTACAACTGCATGGTCTCCATGGCGGGCGGATGGTTCTTTCTTACGATCAATGAAGCCTTCACTCTTGGAGACAAGAACTTCCAGCTTCCCGGCTTGGGATCTTACATGAGCGCAGCAATCGCCAGCGGCGATCGTTATGCTCAGGTCGCGGCTGTTGGGGCGATGAGCTTGATGATCTTGGCGACGGACCGCCTAGTGTGGTGGCCGTTGGTCATCTGGTCTCGAAAGTTTAAGATTGAAGACGTTGCCAGCGGCCCCTTGGAAACAACCGTCGTCCAGCGTCTATTCGGGGCATCGAGACTTCCCAATGCTATCTCCGCGCTCACCCGGCTGGCAGGGAGGCTGCGAAAGAGTAAGACCCGCCTGAAACGTGCCCCGCTTGCAGAATCGGCTCCGGAGAAGATGTCCAAGCTTGCGCCGAAGGTGCTGCACAGCGGCCTCTTGGCGGTAATTTTCGCTGCAGGAGGATATGGTCTATATTGCCTTGTCCTTCTGCTGGCGGATGTCGACCTGCAGGAATGGCTTCACATTTTCCTGTGCACCGCGGCGACATTTCTGCGTGTGCTCTTCACGCTGATAATAAGTTCGTTGTGGACGATTCCTGCGGGAGTCTGGATTGGCCTCAACCCAAAGTTTTCCCGATATCTTCAGCCCGTCATTCAATTTGCGGCTTCTTTCCCGGCGCCCATGATCTATCCGGTCGTATTGGGGTGGATTCTGGCGTTGGGGGGAAATCTCGGTTGGGGAGCGGTTGTTTTGATGATGCTTGGAGCGCAGTGGTACATCTTGTTCAACGTGGCCGCCGGGGCGCAGTCCATTCCCGCCGACATGATGTCTTGCGCCGAGGTCTTTAAAATTCGGGGCTGGGCGCGCTGGAGGTATTTTATTCTGCCGGCCATCTTTCCGTTTCTCGTTACGGGATGGATTACCTCCGCTGGCGGCGCATGGAATGCGAGCATTGTCGCGGAGTATGTTCAGCATGGCGGAAAAACCTACAATGCCTTCGGCCTCGGAGATCTGATTAGCCGGGCCACGAGCGAGGGAGCCTTCGACGTTCTCGCGGCGGCCGTGGTGGTTATGGCTTTGATGGTAGTAGCTATCAACCGGAGCTTTTGGAAGCGTCTGCAAAAGGCGGGCGATCTCTTTTGCCGTTTTGGGGGATGAGTACACAGCCGTTCATTGCGCTCGAAGCCGTGTGGCTGGAATACCCCGGTGAAAAGGGCGCAGCACCAATGATCGTTCTGGAGGATATCAATCTGCAAATCGCGGAGAACGACATCGTCTCGCTGCTTGGCCCTTCGGGTTGCGGAAAAAGCACACTTATCCGGCTCGTAGCGGGATTGATCAAGCCCACGCGAGGAACGGTGAAATTCCGAGGCGAAGAGGTCGAGGGCATTTGCCCGGGGGTGGCTATGGTTTTTCAGAACTTTGCGCTCTTCCCATGGCTAACGGTGGTCGGCAACGTTCGGTTGCCGCTCAAGCAGATGGAGCTTTCCGAGGACGAAATTGCGAGGAGAACGTCGCACTCCCTCGAGATGGTTGGTCTCAACGGGTATGAGGGCATCTATCCCCGCGAGCTCTCGGGAGGCATGAAGCAACGTGTGGGTATCGCTCGTGCCCTTGCCGCGAATCCCGAGGTGCTTTGTATGGACGAACCGTTCAGCGCGCTGGATGTCCTCACCGCCGAATCGCTTCGAAACGAGCTGGGGCGCCTGTGCGCAGACCCTGAGAATCCGTTGCGAACAATGGTCTCCGTGACGCACAACATTGAGGAGGCGGTCTATCTCGCAAAGCGGATCATCGTCCTGGCCGCGCGTCCTGGCCGAATAGCCATCGATATTGCCAATCCGCTGCCCTATCCTCGCGTGCCCTCCAGTCCTGACTTTCTCGCGGTGGTGTCGCGTATCCATGCGGCCCTCACGCGTCATGAACTGCCCGAGCCGGCTTCGGAGCCTGTCTCGGTGGCGCTGGCGATTCATACAATTCCGCACGCCAGCATTAACGAAGTCGTTGGTCTTGCGAGTGTCGTCACGCCCGAAGCGCGCAACATTTTCGATCTCGGGGATGAGCTTGGCTACGAGTTTTCCAAACTTCTGGTCATCATCAAGTCCGCCGAGTTGCTCGATCTGGTGACAACACCCGGTGAGAACGTGATGTTAACAGAGACCGGGCGCCAATTCCTGGCCGGCGATGTTTCTCGACGGCGGGAGATTCTCCGGGAGAAAATGCTGAGGCTTCCGCTGTTCAACCGGCTCGCGCAACTGATCGGGGAGACACCAGATCGCCTTATCTCAATTGTCGATTTCTTCGAGCACCTCAAAGAGTGGTTTCCGAACGAAAATCTCCCGGAGCTCGCGCGAACTATCATCGGATGGGGCAGATTTTCGGGATTGTTCGTCTATTCCAGCGTCGCGATCAGCCTGCCCGAACTAAAGCGCGACACCGAGGAAGAGAGCCTCGTTCCCTCCTGAACAATTTCGGGCAAGAGTCCGAGTTCGCGATGCCACTGGACTGCGAGTCAAACTTTGTCAGATATGCGACAGCCAGCGGTGCGGTCACCGTTTAAGTTATCGCGAGAAAATGAAGCGGGGCTCGCTCTCGTCTCCGCATCCTGGTGGGCTGGGCACCGCCGGGGATGTTCAGGGTTTCGTTCGTGGGCCGAAAATCGCGGTGCCCACGCGCACGAGCGTGGCACCTTCCTCGACTGCGACTACGAAGTCGCCGCTCATGCCCATCGAAAGCGTCGCCAGCGGGATGCCTCTCCCGGCGACCTCATCGCGGAGTTCGCGCAATCTGATGAAAAACGGACGCGCGTCGTCCGGTCGCTCCGCAACCGGAGCTATCGTCATAAGTCCTTCAACCTGAATACGAGGCAGGGCCAGGAGGGTCTCGATTTGCTCTCGAAGGAGATCAGGTCTAAAGCCAAACTTCGCGGCCTCGCCCACGACGTTCACCTCTAGCAGAACGCGCGGGAACAAGCCGAGTTCGTTCGCGATCCGGTCAATGTCCAGCGCAAGCTCCAAAGAATGGACAGAGTGGATTAGCTCAACGAGGGGAAGAACCTTGCGGATCTTGTTTCGTTGCAGATGGCCGATGAAATGCCAGCGGGTCAGAGATGGAAGCAGAGGCGCTTTTGCAACCAGTTCCTGCGCACGACTTTCACCAAGTATGCTCTGACCGGCATCAAGCGCCCGGCGCACTGAAGGCGCATCTTGGGTTTTCGATACCGCAACCAGTTCCACCTCGGCGGGATCGCGGCCGGCCTTCTCTGCCGCAGTCACGATCTGGGCTCGGACCCTCTCCAGGCGGGTAGAAATGTCACTCATAAAAAGAACTTATTTACACAATATGAAACGATGTTACTATTACGCGATTTCGTTTAATGCAGATACAATCATTTAAAGTCTTTTCCAACCTGGCGGAAACCTCGAGTTTTTCCAAGGCGGCGCAGATGAACGGCATCACGCAAAGTGCTGTGAGCCAGCAAGTACGTGCCTTGGAGCGACGCTTTCGCGTGAAGCTCATTGAGCGGGGCCGGAAGAATTTCTCTCTGACCCCGGAGGGCAACGCGTTTTTGCAGGCGAGTCATCAGGTGATGGACATTCTCGGGGACCTGGAGGGTCGGATTCACCATCTGCAGAGTTTGGTGGCCGGCGAGTTGCGCATTTCTACGATTTTTAGCATCGGGTTGCATGAATTGCCGCCGTATTTGAAGATTTTCCGTCAAGCGCATGCGGAAGTGGATGTGCGGGTCGAGTATCGCCGCTCATCGGAGGTTTACCTGAGTGTGCTTGACGGGCGGGCCGACATCGGTCTCGTCGCGTATCCTTCCCCGCGCCGTGGACTGCAGGCCACGACCTTCTGGAGCGACCGGCTGGTTATGATCTGTTCGCCATCGCATCCGCTGGCGTCGCGGCGCCGGATTTCGCTTTCGGCTTTGCAGGGCGAGAAGTTCATCGCTTTTGAGCCCGACCTGCCGACGCGTCGCGAGATTGATCGCAAGCTGCGCGCCGAGGGCGTCAAAGTGAAGCTTGTCCTCGAGTTTGACAACATCGAGACGGTGAAGCGTGCCGTTGAAATCGAGAACGGTGTCTCCATTGTCCCGGAGAACGCGATACGGACCGAGGTGGAAACCGGCATGCTAGCGGCCGTGGAATTTACTGATCCCGCCTTGCGGCGACCGTTGGGCGCTCTGACCCGGCGCTCGGCCCGCGTCTCTCCCGCGCTGCGGGAGTTTGTGGCTCTGCTTGAGCAAAAGTCGGCTCGAGAAGGCGACGATCAGCCGCGCCCCTTCGGAGCCGCAAAAAGTTGATGGCGTGAGGCGTGATTCGTGCGAGGATGAGCGTTTACCGAATTGACCGATGAAACGCCTTTGCACCGGGGCGGCGCTCGTTGGGTTCGCCTTGGTGGCGTGCCAGACGGCGCAAACCCAAAGTGAACCCCAAGTCATTGTTGTTCCTCCCGATGAGATGTCCCGGGATCCTTCAAGCGACCCGGGTTCCGTTGCCAAACCGGCGTCTTCACCGCCCAGCGAGCCGCCGACCCATCATGCGAGCCTGCCTCCGCAAACTCCTCCGGTGACCCCGTCCCTGAAATACAGCTACACATCGTGCAATGTGGAGGGTCCGTATATTGCCATAACTTTTGATGATGGCCCGAGCGCGCAGCTGACGCCGAGGCTGCTCGACATTCTCAAGGAGCGCGGTATCAAGGCGACCTTTTTCCTCGTGGGGAGAAACGTGGCCGAATATCCCGACATCGTCCGCCGCATGGACAGCGAGGGCCACGAAATCGCCAATCACAGTTGGAGTCATCCGGCCCTGACACAGATGGGGGCGGAGGGTCTTCGCAAGCAAATCGAGAATACGAACGATGCCATAGAAAAGATCACGGGAAAGCGTCCTTCGCTTATGCGGCCGCCATACGGCGCGACGAGTTCCGCGCTGAACCGGCGCTTTACCGAGGACTATGGGTTAAAGGTCATTCTTTGGTCTGTCGATCCGTTGGACTGGAAGTACCGGAATGCCAACCGGGTTTACAGTTCCATCACTCAGAGCACGCAGCCGGGATCAATCATTCTCGCGCACGACATTCATGCCACAACTGTTGCGGCGATGCCGGACACCCTCGACGCTCTCACGGCCAAGGGCTACAAATTCGTTACTGTCTCGGAGTTGATCTCAAGGGAACTGCCCGAACAGCTGGTCAAGAAGGAGCCCGCGGCCTCAAGGTAGCATGCGTGGCCGCCGCTGCTCGAGCTCGGCGATCGGACGGCGTCTGCTTCTTTTGGGTTACGGGACCAACGGAAGAAGTTCCTCGTAGGGGTCCCGCGCAAACCGAAACCCGGACAGTTTTGGCCCGGTTTCCACGGCTTTCGAGAGCACCAAGTAGCGGAATTGCGTGCCCATGGTTTCAGGATGCAGGAGCGTCCTGAGCGAGCGGAGCATCCCTTGCGAAACCGAATCCGGCGGGCGGTCGAGCCTCTGGAGGAGGTCCTGTGCGGCTCCGACCAGGAAGTGATGCTGATCAGCGTAGCCCTCGATCTGAAATCCTGCATCCAGAGCGGATTCTGCGAGCGCGGTGAAGTCCACATGCGCGGTAATGTCTTTTCCTCCTGGCTCGTCAAGTGGCCGGTCGTCGCGCCGGTGCGCGCGATAGCAGGCGAAGGTTCCCTCGGTGCGATCGGGCGCGAAGAGTTGCTCGCGCGAGAGCCCATAGTCGATGATTAGAACGAAACCCGATCGGAGCTTCCGCGCGAGCGCGTGGATCCAGGCGCTCGCGCCTGGTCGAAGTTCGGCGATCGTTCCTTCTCTGCGAGGCGGGAGTGCCCTGACTCGAGCTGCGATCAGGCTTTCGGGTTCGTTGGCGGTAAAAACCAGGTTGTTGTTACGGGCGGTGACGCGAAGCTCCTCCCACGTTTGGCCTTTCGATCGAAGCAAATGAAACGGAATGGCGTCCACAAGCTCGTTCGACAGATGAACGCCTTCAAAGGCTGGAAGGTCTTCGAGGCTTTCTGCCCATCGGACCGTTTCAAACGTCTTCAGCGTCTGCTCTTGAAGCCGGCGAAGGATGGGAAACGGTTCGACAATCCAATACTCGGTTGCGTCGAGCATTTCGGTATCGAGGGACGAAAGGATGTCCAGGGCAAGTTGTCCATCGTTGGCACCCTGCTCAACGAGAGCTAGCGGAGTGGGTCGTCCCATGCGAAGCCACATCTCGTGCAACTGTCCGGCGAGGACCTTTCCGAAGACTGATCCCACGCTGACATTCGTAAAGAAATCGCCGCGCTGGCCGATCCGGCCCCGGCCGGACGCATAGTAGCCGACAGCAGGATCGTAAAGCGCAAGATCCATGTAGCGCGAGAAGGTCAAGGAGCCCCGCTCTGCGATCTCTGTCAAAATCCTATTGAGCGCGAGTGACTTCCCGCGCATAGACATTTACCTGGCCATCGGAGGTCTTGCGGACTTCGGTAACAAGGAACGGCCGGCGGGAGTCTCGCGACAGGGTCGAACCCTCTGAGGGCGGCCGGCTTCCCGAGGGAAACTCAACGATAATGCGAGTAGTGCTGCTACGCGCGCCGCCGAGATCTTCTGGAAGGGAGGTTTGCGACCGGAGAACGGCACGGTCCTGACCAGACGCGGTAACAACAAAGCTTCCTTGAAGGTAGATGCGTTCGCCTCCGACACCACGGCCGGCCAACTCGGACATGTCGGGCACGTTTGCCAAGCGTCCGCGAGGCATTTGCCCCGGGGCGTAGGTTGGCCATTTTCCGCCTGCGGTTGTGGCGATTGACCCCGGCGTTGGGGAGAGGAACGGCTGGAGAGGAGTGGCTGTCGGTTTCGCACTGGGAGTCGCCGCCGCCGCCATCGGAGGCGTCGATTCGGGCGACTTAACGGGGATGGCCGGAAGAACAGGCGCGTCCTCAGGAAGCGGGGTTGGAGAAGCAAAAGGAGGGGCGTTCTCCGCGACAGGCTTCGGCCTCTCGACTCGTACAAGCTGCATCTGTGGACGCGGAACCGCCGAGGTGCTTTCGGCTGGGTCGAGGCGGGCACGGCTCCGGTGAGCGACGAGTTTTTCGGTGGCCTCTTCCACCTGCGTTTGACTTACGACAGGTAGCCCGGCCGAGATATTCAAGCTCGTTGGAGGTTCGAGCGAGAATGTTCCGGCGCCCGTGCTGGTCGTATAGCTGCCGTAGAGGAGAGGAACTGCGGTGAACCGCAGCCGCCCATCCTTGAGCCGCGACACGTTGACCACAGCGGACAGGTCAACTGTTCTGTCGAACCGCAAGTTGAGTCCCGTCAGCAGCATGCGGTGAAGGACGGGAATCACGCGCTTATCGCCGGTAAACACGTGTTCGAGAAGCACCTGCGGGGCGTCCGTGGCCTGAGCAAGGGCCACAACTCCCGAGGAAAAGAGATTGGCATCGCCCAGCTCGTAGGAATCGAGGATATTGAAAGAACCGATGACGTAGGGAACCTTTTCTCCCGTGAGCTTGTAGTTGCGGAGATAGTTTCGCAGAAGCTTTTCGCTCTCGCGCCCGAGTTCCCGGTTCGTCATGTTGTTATACTTGTCCCAGAGCTGCTGCGCATTCAGGAATTCGCCTTCCGGAGCAGCCGTTATTTCGAAACGCTTGGGCGCTTCCAGCTTTCTCAGCTTGGCGAGAATCGCATAGCTGAACGGCTTTTCGGGGTGCCCAAAGACATAGAAACTGAACACCCAGCAACAGATCGCAAAACCGATCAGCAGCAATATGAAGACCGTCCAGCCGAATAAGTTACTATCCTTTCGAGGGGGCGGCTTCTCCGGATTGTAGGAGAACTCGGCGCTCCGAGTATTGTTCTCGAAGGATTGTCCTCTGTTTTCTCGGGCCATGAAAGTCTCGTTCAGGAGCGCGCGCTATCTGCAGGCTCGAACGATGTGCCGCAACCGCAACTGCGCACACTCAAGGGATTCCTAACGCGAAATCCCGCGCCGGACAAGCTATCTTCGTAATCGATCACGCAGTTGTCCAGCCATTGCAGGCTGCCGGCATCTACAAAAAGGCGCGCGTCATCTTTCTCGACGATGAGATCATCTGTTTGAGGCGCACCGATCGTCATTGCATACTGCATCCCTGCGCAACCTCCTCTTTCAACCGAGAGGCGAAGACCCGATGCCTTTGCGTCGAGGCCTTTTTCTTCGACAAGGATACGAAGCTGCGCGGCGGCGTTTGCAGTAAGTTCGATCACAGTCATCTCTTAGGTATGATTTGAGGTGAAGTCAAATGGCGGCAGGGGAAAAGGGCT
>DASTFP010000190.1:0-5733 GCA_035719865.1 Terrimicrobiaceae bacterium
TTTGGTCTCTGTCCTGCAAGAGAGCCTCCAGAAAGTTGGTACCAGAAAGGTGCAGCCGAAAACTAGCGGCCGGCTCCGATCTGTAAACGCTCTGGTTAAGCAAAAGAGAAGATCGGCGGCTTAGCGGCTGAGTAATCGACCGGCTTCCTGGCTCAATGCTCCCGCGCGGTGGCCGGCTGGACTTTCTCTACGCTGCAATTGCGCGAAGAATGCCCAGCGCGTGGAACAGAATCCGGTCAAGCTGAAAACGGGAGAGGTGCCTGCCCACGCAACGCAGATGGCAGCGGATTTGCGCGTTCCTTTTCAGGACTTCGAAGTGAACTGAATCCCTCCGGACTGGAAAGGGTGTGAATGGCTGCGCGTTCATTTGTGGCCTCGACAAATTGGTCGCACGCAGCGCTCAAAAGCTTACATGAATTGTCTTCCGAGGAGGAACCAAGGCGGGTGCGATCAAACCAATCCCTTCGTTCGATTCTCGGACCTGTCTATGGGGCTTCGAAGGGAATCAAGAAACCCGGTTTCGAAGTGATGCTTTCGCGTTAAATTGGAGGAGCCGTGAACATGGCTGGTTACCCCGCCTCGGGCGAAAGCCAGGAAGCCGCGTTTCTGGATCTGGCGATGGAACTCTCACGCGAGCTCCATCCTTCTCGCAGAATACGGGCCCTTAGGCCGAACAGTTCGTTGGAACGCGACGCTGGTCTGGACTCGTTGGCGCGCATGGAATTACTTCTCCGGGCTGAGAAGCGCCTGGGGATGCGGATCCCGGGTCACGCGATCCTCTCGGCGGAAACATTTCGGGATCTCTTCGCAGCCGTTGATGCCGCACCCGCAGGGACATCTTCCGCCAACCCGGCGGAACCGGCGTTCGAGTCCTGGACGAGCGCGGAGGAAGACTGGCCGGAGTCGGTTGAGACTCTTGTCGAGGCCCTGCGGTGGCACGCCGCGCGGCACCCGGATCGTCCGCACATTCATTACCTTGCCGACGGCGAAACGCCCGAAGCGATTACTTTCGGCGAGCTATTGTCGGGAGCACAAAGGATATCGACCGGGTTGCGCTCGTTGGATCTCGAACGTGGCCGGAGTGTAGCCATAATGCTTCCATCTGGCCGGCCTTATTTCGAGACCTTCATGGGGGTCTTGATGGCTTCCGGCGTGGCTGTGCCTCTTTACCCTCCGACGCGAATCCATCGGCTCGAGGAGCACGTTCGACGGCAGGCGCGCATTATGGCGAACGCGCGCGCGTCAGTTCTCGTCACGTTCGAGGAGGTCAAGAAGATCGCCGGGCTACTGAAGTCATTGCTGCCCGATCTTCGGGCCATTGTGACGCCCGCTGAGCTGAGCCATGAGCCTGGCACAGAGAGGCTGCTGGCGCGCGGCGGCGATCTGGCATTCCTGCAGTACACCTCAGGCAGCACCGGTGATCCGAAGGGCGTGATGCTCAGCCATGCGAATCTTCTGGCGAACATCCGCGCGATGATCCATGGGTGCGCGGCGACGCCTGCTGAGACATTCGTAAGCTGGCTTCCGCTTTACCACGACATGGGTCTGATTGGTGCATGGCTTGCAGTCTTATGCGTGGGAGCCCGAGTGGTGCTCATGTCGCCTGTTGCGTTCATGGGGCGCCCTGTGCGGTGGTTGCGCGCCATTTCCGCTTGGAAAGGCACACTCTCCGCCGCTCCGAACTTCGCCTACCAGATCTGCGCGACCAAGCTCGACGATGCCGACCTGAAGGGCCTGGATCTCTCAAGCTGGCGCATGGCGTTCAATGGCGCCGAACCCGTCCATATGCAGACGCTCGAACGCTTCGCGGCTCGCTTTGCTCCTTACGGCTTCCGCCGGGAAGCAGTGTCGCCCGTCTACGGTCTCGCGGAGAACTCCGTTGGCGTCACCTTTCCTCCGATCGGCAGGGGACCACGCTACGACCACGTAAGGCGGCAGGCGCTTCTGGAGGAGGAACGGGCGGAGCCCACCGCGCCGGACGATCCGCACGCGCTAACATTCGTTGGATGCGGGAGACCGCTCGCCACAGTTGAAGTGCGGATTGCCGATGAAGCGGGCCGCGAGGCGGTGGATCGAACACAGGGGCGCGTGCAGTTTCGAGGTCCCTCGGCGACCGCCGGCTACTACCGCAACGCGTCGGCAACCCGCCGCTTACTCGACCGCGGATGGGTTGACTCCGGGGACCTCGGCTATATCGCGGAAGGCGAACTTTACATAACGGGACGCATCAAGGACGTGATCATTCGTGGCGGAAGGAACATTCACCCGCAGGCACTCGAAGAGGCTGTCGGCGAAGTAGCCGGCATTCGCCTTGGCTTTGTTGCCGTTTTCGGGACGCGCGACGCACGGTCGAACACAGAGCGACTCGTTGTCGCCGCCGAGACACGGATCACCCAAAGCCAGGAGCGCGAGAAGCTCGTCGCAAGAATCTCGGAATTATCAATTGGGCTGCTCGAAGCTCCCCCAGATGACGTCGTGCTGATACCTCCCGGGAGCATCCCGAAGACACCGAGCGGAAAGCTTCGGCGAAACGCGTGCCGGGAACTCTACGAGCACCGTGATCTCGGCCGGAAGCGCGGTTCGCCAGCCGCCCAAATGCTGCACCTCGCATTGTCCAGCGTCGGACCTTGCCTCGCTCGCCGGGGCCGCGCCTTGCGCCACTCTTTCTACGGCTCATGGTCGTGGGGTAGCGCCCTGGTTCTCAGTGGCCCGGTCTGGCTGGCGATCGCGACCATTCCGGGTCTCGCCTCACGCCGGGCTGTTCTTCAGTATAGCGTTCGTTTTTGGCTCCACTTGGCCGGCATCCGGGTGTGGGCAACAGGGTTGTCGAACATTCCCGCTGGCGGGCCGTGTGTGCTTGTTCCCAATCACTCAAGCTACCTGGATTCCTTCGTCCTCGCCGCCGTCCTTCCTCCACGCTTTGTCTTCCTGGCCAAGAAGGAGCTCGACCGGAGCGCCTTCCTCTCCATTTTTCTGCGCCGCCTTGGCACCATCTTCGCCGAGCGTTCCAGCGCAGAACACGGGGTCCAGGATGCCGCATCAGCTGTCGAAGCCGTCCGCGGCGGTCAGGGCCTTGTCGTTTACCCCGAAGGCACATTTCGTCGCGCGCCCGGGCTTCGTCCGTTTAAGATCGGCGGCTTCCTGGTCGCGGCGCAGGCGGGAGTTCCTCTTCTTCCGGTAACAATCCGCGGCATGCGCTCAATCCTCCGCGACGGCCAGAAGGTTCCTCGTCCCGGGCGCGTCGCCATTTCCATTGGCAACCCTTTGATCGCTGACGGTGCAGGCTGGAACGCCGCCATGACGCTCCGTGATCGAGCGCGCGAGGAGATTCTGCGCGGCTGCGGCGAACCCGATCTCGTGGAGGTGGAAGATTGACACTGGCCCTACCCAGGGGAAAGGTTCTGCAGCGTCAACGCCGCGCCCTCCGACCGGCACAACACTGCTGTCAATGCGACAGGGTTTCGCCGTTATCGATGAGCGCTCAGCTTGCGGTGTAGCAGTCCAGGGTCTCCCGGGCTTTGGCAGCATTCTTCAATCCCTGGAGAGTCATGCAATAGTCACCGAGAAGTTCTTTCCTTCCCATTTCCCGGTTTCGGACCAATGAAAGGTGAACATAATAACCGTGCCCACCGTCAGGTCCGCCGCCGGCAGGTCGGCAAAGAACAGCTCGGATAATGCGCTTGATTTCGTTTCGGCGTCGTGTGCGTTCCGCCAGGCATCGTCGCTCCATCGCACGACGGCGCGGGCGCCGGCCAGCAAGCGCAGCGTCTTCCCGGGCGGGATATGGCGTGTCTGATGGCGGAAGCTCCAGATTTCGTAGTCGCTCGCGACCGGCTGCGCGACGTAACGTTGGTAGGCGGGCTCCACGCGGTCGAAAACCACCCCATCGCGACGGCTGCGAACCAGGCTGAGATACTCGGCATGAGACCAGCAGAGAGGCATGGCGGCGCCGGTGGGTTCTCCGCGCCGAAACTTTCCCTCTGGCAGGTCATCGTCGTCCCACAGTTGCTCGGTAAGCATGCCGCCCTCGTTTGCCATGCGTTCGAGCACATTGATGTAAGGTAATGGATCGCGGCCGGCGGCTAATTCGTAGTGGCCGCGTTCCCCGGTAAGGATCGGCCACGAGCGTCCCACGCCCGTGCCATCGAACGCCGAGCCATCATCTTTCTGCCCGTAAGCGTCGTGATTGTAGCGCCGCCAGCAGGGACCCTGCGGCAGTTCGCGACGGATGGTCCGATCGATCACCTCAAGCGAATCGAGCACCAATGGGTCGTTAGCGTCGCGAATCCCGAGCCTGACGAGATGAAGAAAATCACCGCCGACGACGTTGCGCGCAGGGTGCCGGCCTGCGCCATTGGCAAGCTGGATTTCCAGGCCATTGACGTCTGGGTGCGGGTCGATGGCCTGTGGGTCGGCAGGGGTGATTCGCACATAGTGGCGTGGCTTGCCTGGCACGAGTTCTCCGCGCGATGTCGCCGTCCAGTCTTCGAGATGGGCCGCAAGCCAATCGGCGTAAGCCAGGATCAGCTTCGCGGTCTCATCTTCTCCACGCAAGGTCGCGAACTCCGCGGCGCAGACCAGCGCGGCGATGAGGATTGCAAGCGTGGAAGGCGAATAGCCAGACTGCTCTTCCCAGCGTTCCTGGCCCGTGACAGGTCCTTGCAGCATCAAGAAGCGCGTGGCCTTGGCGATCATGTGCCACGGATCGAAGCTCGGCAACTTGTCCTCACGCTGAAGCCGCCAGGCAAGCAGGATTGGCGAAGCGATCTCATCGAGTTGAACGCCGCTCCAATAGGCGTGGCCGTCAATCCAGCTATTCTGAGGGAAATCCCCATCCGCCTTTTGAATGCATGCCAGCCAGATGAGTGCGCGCAAGGGCGTAGCGCTTTGTCCCGTCGCGAGCAGGGCTGTAGCGCTTTGCACCAGGTCACGCGTCCAGACCAGGTGGTAGCCGCCCATTTCGTCGTCGCTCCGGATCTCGCCCCAGGGAATGCTCAGCGAGGCGATAAGGGCGCCTTGGAAAAGCTTATCCTCGTGCGCGAGCAGCACGCAGCGGCTGAGACGATACATGCCTCCCTCGTCGCCGGTATGCGCGCCAAAGTCGAATTGCTCACCGATCGCAGCACGGCGCCATTGCCTCACGTAGCCTTCGCGGTGTCGCTCGAAGGGATCGGCAAGCGATTGCAAGAGCTTCGTCGCCGAGCTTTGCGCGCTGCGACCGAGCGCGATGCCGAGCGTCCACTCCGCGCACGAGGCGTCCAACTCCGCAGTAAGCGCAAGGTTGCCGCGCTCGGCGGCACGAAACTTCCAGTCCATGCGAAAGTTATCCATCAGGTCGCGCCAACCGTCGCTCGCGCCGACGTAGCCGACCGAACGCTTCGCAAAGTCGGGCTCACAACCGAACGAGAGGTGAACGCCTTCGCGCGCCACGTGAAAGAGATGGCGACCTGCGAACTCGCAGACCCAACCCGAGTTTTCGGCACCGCCCCGCAGCAGGTGCGGCGCGAGAAGGGCGTAGAGTTTCAGTTTTCCTCGCAACGCCTCATCGGCCACTTCCAGCCGTATGTGCATGAGCACCACAGAACGGTGGGGATCCGCCAGCAAATGCTTGACGATGCGGTAGCGGCCGGCCGGATCGGAATTGGTCAGCCGGTAGAGCAGGCAATTGCGTTCCGGATAATCCACCTCGTGAAGCAGGTCGCGTTTCTCCTCATGACAGAAGCTTTCTCCATC
>DASTFP010000191.1:0-14298 GCA_035719865.1 Terrimicrobiaceae bacterium
CGCTATTGCCTGCTTCCAGACAAGAGCTTGGGGTCGTTTCGATCCACACGTTCGGCGGTGATAAACGGTCGCTGCAACCTCATGTAGCGTCGAGAAGCTGCCGCACTTGGCAAGAGTGCGTTGCCAGGGCTCCTGCCCGGAACACTCGACCGAAGACGTCATCCCCGGGCGACAATTGGAGGCGGTTGCAAGCCGCTTCGATAAAAGCTTAACGAACCTCCAATCGCAAGCATCCACCGAAGGAGAACCAACCCGCTTCGAGCCGAGTGGGAAAGCACGTTCGGCCAAAGTTTCTTTTTTTTGCCAGATTCGCTCCGGAAGGTCCCAGATGTGACGGCCGTTCATCAAAGACGAGGGCTCACCGGACATCGTTTTGCGCAGTTTTGTCACAATAGGATACGACAGGAGTCATCAAGGGAGTAATTACTGATGATAAGCGATCGCTGTGCACCTCCCAGTAATTTATGCGGGCCTCCGCCCGCCGAAAAAGATTGCCGAACAGTGCCGAGCGGGATTCGCACAAGCGTGGAACGGTAAAGATGAAACGGTCGCCACCTGTTGCAGCTGCGGTCACTTCGGACCGGGAAGTGGATGATTCACCTTCCCTGCTGCCGCGTCGACGATACAATGAACCCGATCGCGCACTCTCAACGAAATTCGGCGGGATCGGTTAATTCGACTGCGCGCCAGGCACTAGACAATTCCTATTTATGAAACTGCAAACCTCCTGCTCGCTCCACCTCGTCCTTTCTCAGCCCGCGGATATCTCGGAGGCCGTTGCCAGCCTCATTGGATTTCTCGGGGATCAGGGGGTACAGGATTCGGCTTTTCTCGATGAGTTTCGCCGGGCCGCGGCCGGGGCCATTACCGACGCGATCGAGCGCGGCTGCGCCGGGCAAGGCGATCGATTTGTCGAAGTCACGGTGACTCTCAACTCCCTCGAGGTGCAGCTCGAGATCGTCAATCCTTCAAACCTCGACGACTGGGGCAGTGATGGAGCCTTAGCGGGACGTTCCCCGGGCGTCGCGGAATCTTCGCTTGCGCAGATGGCGGCCGGAACGGAAGAGAACCCTCGCCACGGAATGCGGGTCTCGGTCCTGCGAAAAGATCTTGGAAGGCTGACTTGGGGTTATGAACCCGGCTTTCAGGAGCGTCTCCTGAATTCCATGGCCGATGAAGTGTGCTCCAGTTACGAGATGATCAATGCTCTAATCGGTCTCGGCGAACTCGTGGCCAGCGCGGGCGACATGGATTCTTTCCTGCGGCAGGCCCTCCAGCGCCTCTGCGAATTGACCCGAGCCGAAGCGGTCTACGTCCGCATGGATCGCTCGGGCCGTCTTGAGCTCGCAGGCCACGCAGGCCGAAGGGTGCCGGACTTGCAGGAATCGATTGGGCTGGACGTTCCCGGGATCGAAACCTCCGTCTTCTTGACGGGAGAAGAGGCCACCATTATAAAAAAAACGACGGTCAGCAGAGCCGATCCCCTTTCGGGGTGCGTGGAGGCGGCGTTCGTCGCACCGATCTTCTTCAAGGCCCGGAGGTGCGGTGTGCTGGTCTTGATTCCGGGCGGCGCTTCGCCCGGCTTCTTTGCCGCCGCGCAGTTGCAGGTCGCGCGCGTGGTTGGGGAGTATCTGGGCATCGTCTCGGAGTTGAGCGAACTGCAGCGCCGGCGCGAAGCGGAGCAACGAGCCCTGCGGGAACTGGAGATCGCCGCGGAGATCCAAACGGCACTCTTGCCGCAGAACTTCCGCGTTAACGAACATCTCGATACCTTCGGCACTTGCAAGCCTGCGCTCAAAGCCGGCGGGGACTACTTCGATCTCATCTCGCTGTCAAGCGGCGCGACCTTTGCGGTCATCGCCGACGTCATGGGCAAGGGCGTGTCGGCGGCCCTCCTGGCAAACATCCTGCGAACCAACATTCGCGCGCGCCTGGACCTCGCGGAGGAGCCTGGTCGCCTGCTCACCGCGATCAATCGGATCATGGCCCCGGACCTCGCGAAACTCGGCATGTTCATAACCGCCTCCTGCGCCTGGATATCACCCGACGGCGGAGAAATCAAGGTAGCCAGCGCCGGGCACCCGCCCGCGCTCCTCGGCTCCGCAGGACGTTCGCGCTGCTGCCTGCAGTCGCCGGGCCTCCCTATCGGCGTGCTGGAGGATACCCGCTATGAGACCCGCCTTTCCACTTTCGACGTCGGAGAGCTCTTGTTTCTCTACACCGACGGCATTCCCGAGGCGTGCGCCCCCGACGGGGAGTTCTTCGATGTCGACGGGATAAAGCGCGACCTCGCCAAGTCGCCGCCGACGTCCGCTCAAGAAATCGTCGAACGCGTCCTGGATTCGGTCGACTACTTCTCGCACCACAGCTCACCCACCGACGACCGGACGCTTGTCGCCATAATTCGAAACAATTAGAGCGGCGCGCCCATTGAACCATCAAATCCTGCTTGTCGATGATGAGGAGCACATGCTCCGTTTGCTACAGTTTGCCCTCAAGCCCGTCTCCGCGTCGATCCACTGCGTGAGACGCGGCTCCGAAGCGCTGGACTTCCTCAAGACGAACCGTCCGAAGCTCGTCCTGCTCGATTACGCGATGCCGGACATGGACGGCGTGGAGACGCTCCGCCAGATTCGCGATCAGGCGGGCGGCGACGAGGTTCAGGTCATCATGCTGACGGCGCGCGATCAGACGGCAATTCGGAAGGAAGCTGCAGGACTTCGCGTGCAGGCTTTTCTGACCAAGCCGTTCAGCCCAAGTGCTCTGGTTCGCCGCGCCACCGAACTGCTGAAGGGCTAGGCTGCCGGCTATCGACCGCGTCGCATCGCGGGCCGCCAGGAAAGTTGGAGATCAGGCGCAGGTCTCCGGCAAGAGAATCGGCAGCCTAAGTGGGTTGCCAAACAAATAGCCCTGGGCAAGATCAACGCCGATCCTCCGCAACGCCACGATCGTTGATTCGTGCTCCACAAACTCTGCGATGCTTCTGATCTTCAGCCGATGAGCGATGTCGTTGATCATCTCGACGAAAATCCAGTTGGCTTGATCGCGCTGGGCGTCACGAATAAAGCTGCCATCGATCTTAAGGTAATCGACGACGAGGTCCTTCAAATAGCTGAAGGATGAAAATCCGGCCCCGAAGTCATCGAGCGCGAAACGAAAACCCGCGGCCCGAAGCTGCTTCATCATCGTGCGCGCGGCGGGCATGTTCGAGATAACCGCGGTCTCGGTAATTTCCAGGATGGCGCGGCTCGGCGCGACCCCGGAGGCATAAAATGACGCCTCGATGAAGTCCGGCAACGTCTCATCCGCGAACGACTGTCCGGAGAGATTGATGGCAAGATCGAGCGATTTGTGCGCGGCGAGATAGGGCAACGCCTTGGCGATGATGTAGCGATCCAACTCGGGCATCAGATTGAAGCGCTCGGCAGTATGCAGGAAACTGCCCGGCAGCAGAAGCGAGCCGTTGCTGCGCAGGCGCGCCAGGACCTCATAATGAGAGAGAATTTTCGTTTGAAGATCGACGACCGGCTGAAACACGATTTCAAATCCCTGATGGCGAAGGGCCTCCTTGATTTCCGCGGCCCGGGGTCGCTGCCGGCGCAACTCCGCGATTGCCCCGTCGTTGGGATCGTAAACCTCCACCCGGTTTCGCCCGTGGGCCTTGGCACTGTAGCAGGCTGAGTCGGCGAACGCCATCACCTCCTCCTCGGCAGCCGACCCGTCGACGAACGCTATGCCTGCCGAGACGCAGGCGGTGAATGTTTTTCCCGAATCCGAGTACACCACCTCCTCGATGCGTGTGCGAATGCGCTCCGAGATCGCCTTCGCGTCGGCCAATTGCAGGTTTCGAAGAAGAACGGCGAACTCGTCACCGCCCAACCTGAACGCCACGTCGTGGCTGCGGATCGATTCCTTGAGAACAGCGGCGATCGCGCTCAGCACCTTGTCGCCAACCGCATGTCCCAGCGAATCGTTGATCAGTTTGAAGTTGTCCAGATCGAAATATACCAGGGCGCTGCGACCTCCCTCGCGCGCCGCCTGCACAGACGTTCGCAGCATTTCCATGAACGCTGCACGATTCCGCAGCTTCGTGAGCGAGTCATGCGTGGCGAGATAGCTCAAGCGCTCCTGTTCGCGCCTCAGATCTGATTCCAGTGCTTTGCGCGCCTCAATATCCTTCACCCTCTGTTGCGCGATAGCCAGACGCACAGCGAGCACGTCCGCCCGATACGGCTTAATGATATAGTCGTCCGCGCCGGCCTCGAGAATCTTTCGCAGATCCTCCGCCCGATCGCTTGCGGTTCCAATGAGAATCAGATGCCGGTCGCCGTCGGGTTGATTTCTGATCCATTTGCAAAAGGCAAAACCGTCCATGCCCGGCAGGAACAGGTCGAGGAAAATCAACGGGTACGAAACCGCTTTGTAAGCCTTCATCGCCTCGTCCGAGGTCACGCAAGATGTGACGTCATAGCCGCGGTCGGCCAGAATGCGACCGAGAATGAGTCTAGCCACCGGCTCGTCTTCGACGATGAGAATCTTCATTTGGCAATCGGGCTGGAACCGCATGTTGACAGCGGGTCGTCGTTCGTAATCGTCCAAAGACATAGGAAGGTGCTAATCATCTCAATGAACACGGAACAGAATCCAGGCAATCCGCCCCCGCACCCGCGCTCGACGGATCTCCAGGCGCTCATAGATTCCGGCTTGGGTGAAATCCTGCCGGAGCTGATCAACACTTTTCTCGAGACAGCCCCGCGGACGATCTACAAGGCCGGAGCGGCGCTGCGCGACTCCCGCGCCGATGATCTGGTCCATGCCGCCCACGAGTTGAGTGGAAGCTGCAGTAACTTCGGCGCAACCAGACTTCGCGAGATATGCCAGAAGCTCGAGTCGCTTGGACGCGCCGGCTCCCTTGGAAAAACACCCGAGCTTTTCGCTTCGCTCGTAGAAGAATTTGAGCACGTTCGCCGGGAACTCCTCGCCCGCCTCGATCAGGGCCACTGATAGATCCCTGCCCCACATATCCCGTCTCCGCAACTCGCGCATCGTTGATTGAGCTCCAGTCAGTGAATTTTCGCAAGGAATCGTTTAGCGCATCCCACATAGAGGCTGCCAGCCCCCATGGGCGGGATCGAGAAACAACCTCGCGAAAAGCGCATTTTCAGTCGCCTCCGGCACATTGACCAACTCAAAGAAGACGTCCCGTCCTTCAGCGCGACGAACTTCGCGGGCTTCCGTGCTCCCGATGTCTTTAAAATGAAGAGACAAGGCCCCGGAAAGCTCGGGAACGGGCTGGTCGAATCGGATTCCGCATCCGTGCAGGCTTATGTCTTTGGTGCGCCCCTCCAAGGGAGCGGAGAGCGCCGCGCAGGTTAATCGGACATTAATGCTTAGGGCGAATCTCTCGCGAACACGCCTGTAGATTGGACTGATACAGCCCAGCGCGGCCACGGCGACGATCAATAGACTCATAAACGTCCAGAAGAAGGCCGCCTTGAGCTCGTCCGGATGATTGATAAACTTGTAGTTGTCGAGAAGATAAATCAGGATCCCCACAGCGGTCCCGACAAGAATCGCAATCAGCCACTTAAGGGTTCTCCAGTTTACCCGCTGAATGAGAGTCAGTTCCCTCTGAAGCGCGTCTCGGCGAGTCTGCTCCTGGGTGAGCTTGGCCCTCGCCTCCGTGGATCTCATATCAAGCTCATCCATTCTTTGCTGCGCGTAGGGGGTGCCGCAATAGCCATCCAGAAGGATGCCCTGGCTGTTAGCGTTAATCTCTGCCTGGTTCCTCCCGACCACGGCCTCCCAGGCATTCTTCTCGTTCAGAGCTTGGGTCCATTTCAATTGAGCAAGCTCCCACGCCTGCTTGGAGTCCACTCCCTTCCTGGCCAAATCCTTCTGGCGTTCGAAATTACGCAAGGCCTGCGCCTCGTTTCCCAAGGCCTTCGTATGCTGTTCGGTTGCTTCCTTAAGTCTCTGCGTAAGGTTATCCTTATTGGCATCCAGATGACCCTTGAGACGCTCGGTCAGCTCGGTCCTTTCCCGTGCGTAGACCTGAACAAGTATCTCCAACGCCTCGATCGCAGCTTGCGCCTGGTCAATCTCAGAGCGCAAACGGTCCAGATCGCTGGTAATCCAGGCGTTTGTTCTCGATTTGAAAAATGTTCTCGCCCTTCTTTATCGTCTGGCCGGCCTTGAGCCCCGACTAAGGTCACCGTCCCATCAATCGGCGACTGGATCAGCAGAATCGGAGCATTAGCAACCCCCTTAATGCTCGCCGTTGAGAGAATGCGAAAGCCCAGAGCCAGACACACCATCACCAGGAACGCGCCGAGAATCCCAATCCGTGCCCCCCTGCTGAGGAGTATCCGCTGCCATGTCAGCCGATTGTCCTGCTGAACTTGTGAAGGATCGACCTGGGAGGTTTGCATCGTTTCGCCATCCGCAGTTTAGCGGCGGAATCTTCCGCTGCGCCAGCTTTGTTTGCGGTACCCGCGTTGAAAATGCCTGAGCGGGCATGCCCGACTCCCTATGCATTAGAGCGGCTGGCTGGATTGAAAATTAGATCGCTACGTGTCGATTGCTGCAATGGCCCGTTCGTCACTTGAAATAAGCTATTCCTCACAAAGGCTTAACCATCCGTCGCAATTCGCTCGGATCGCTTATGCGGACACGTTAAGTCTTTCAATCAACACTCACCGAGACCAATGCCAGCCACTACAAGGGTTTGCAGCACGAGAGAAGTTCCTGTCACTCCCGCTCGAAGTGCCAGGAGACTATAAGACACGAATTCTTGACTTCGTCCTGTCTGTGGGCGTTGCTTTTCTGCATCCTCACGGCTAATGACCATGACTGATAGCGTCGACGCAAATATTCCGTTGATTGATGAGGCGCTGAGTGATGAGCTTTTTTCATTGAGAGAGGATCCGGACATCACCGACATGCAACGGCAGATATGGCGCGAATTCTGTTTGCAAGTCGGGCCGGACCTGGAGCGGACGCTCCTTGGCACATCTGGTAATTTTGCTAGCGAGCTTCACCGCATTCGAGGCTATTGCTCGAGCTGCGGTCTCTCCCGCCTGGCGAGTCTGCTTCAGCGGTGGGAGTCAGAGCCCGGCGGCATCGAGGCGGCAAGGCGATTCGGAGCGCTGGCGCTCGACATCGCGCAGCGGTCGATCGCTGCGATCAACGCGCGCTACCCTCACCTGGAGCCGGCTTCCTCCGGCAGATCTCGGTAAGCTGCGCGAGGTCGGAATGGACTACCTCTGCTTCACTTGGACGTGCCTGCTGCTGCTGGCCGCAATGGTTTGTGGCTTCACACAGCGGGAGGCTGGACGAGAAGCGACCACATGGCGCTGGCTTGGAGGGATGCTCCTTGCCGCCGCGCTCTGGTGGACCTGGAATCTTCTCTGGTCCGGCACAACGCCGGCGCGCATCTGGGCGTGGGTGCCGAGCGGACTCCTGCTTGCCTGCTTCTCGACGGCGTTGATCGCAGCTTCACGTTTCGCGGAATGGCGCCTTTCGCGTGCCTGGCTCATGTTTCTGATCTGTGTAGGAACCCTGCTGTGCATCACCTATGCGACATCCTGGTGGTTGCGCTGGTTGCTGTGGACGCCGGCGCTGGTCGTTCTCGCCTCGACAATGTATTCCCGCCGCGCGAGCTGGAACGGGGACTTTGCGAGCGCGCCGGGATTTCTGGTCGTCGGGCTTCTCGCCCTGGCGGTCTGCGATCCCGTCGTCTCGATCCATGTGAGGGAATCGAACCTCTCGCCACGCGGCCCGGTTTCGCTGTTGGCCTTCCGTATTCCGATTGTTGTCGCCATGACCGCGGCCTGCGTTTCCGTGCTGATTGGGTCGTGGCTCGCGCGGCTTGGAAGGGACTCCAACCGAATCGTCAAAGCCCCCTACGTTCGCGGACTAATCTTCGGAGTTATCCTGGCAGCCATTCTGGGCGTGGGTTGGCCGATCGCGAATTTCAATAGCCAGAATGCCGACGCTTCCTGGCGAGAGCAATTGGCGCAGGAGGCGATGCTCGCCGCCTCGGGAATCACTCAGGATCACCTCGCCGGCCTTGAGGGCAAAGCTTCGGACGCCGATAAGCCATTGTATTTGCGACTCAAGAATCAACTGCGCCTCATGACGAAATCCGGGGACGGCTACCGGTTCGCCTATCTCATGGTGCTGCGCGACGGGCAGGTTGTCTTTCTCGCGGACTCGGAACCCGTGGGGTCGCGCGATGAGTCAGTCGCGGGCGACATCTACTACGACGCCTTTAGCGAGATTTATTCGTCGTTCCGAGAGAACCGGGCTTTGACGTCGGGACCCAAAACGGATGCCTGGGGCACATGGGTCAGCGGGTTCGCACCGGTTCCCCTCGCGACCGTGGACGGTTCGCGCGTGGTGCTGGGCCTGGACTGTGATGCAGCCGAGTGGGCAGGCCGCCTGGCCCGGCTTCGCAAAGATGCAATGGCGGTCGTCTTGATGTTTGCCCTTCTCGCGGTGGGCTCTTTCGTTCTGCTTGATCTCACCTCCCGCAACCATGCCCGTCAGCTTGCGTCTGAAGAGCGGCTGCGGGTCTCTCTGCAGGGTGCGAATCTGGCGGCTTGGGAGATGGATTTCGTTAAGCAGACCGTGCTGCTGGATGATGCGTGGCAGGATTTGGTCGGAGCGCCCGTGAAGCCGGGTCCGATCCGGTTCGAAAAATTTCTGCAGCATGTGCATCCCGACGACCGTGACATCGTCCGAAGCTCCTTCCAAGCTCTTGGGACTGATTCGGCGGATGACTTGGAATGCGAGTTTCGCATCGGCCAACCCCCAAACCACTGGACTTGGATATTGACTCGTGCAAAAGCCAACGTTCGAGGCTCGCAGGGACAGAAACTCACCGCGGCTGGGTTTGCCCTTGATATATCCGCGCGAAAGAAGGCGTCTGATCTTCTCTATCTGCAGGGAGCGGCTCTCGAATCGGCGGCAAACGCCATGATGATCACGGCACCCGACGGCACCATCGAGTGGGTCAACCCAGCCTTCGAGGCCTTGTCAGGTTACAGCTCTTCCGAGGCGGTAGGAAAGAATCCTCGGATCTTGAAGTCCGGCGAGCATGACGACGCTTACTATCAGGAACTGTGGGCCACCATCAACGAGGGGCGCGTCTGGTCAGGGGAGCTGACGAACCGGCGGAAGGACGGAACTCACTACGTGGAGGAGGCGACGATCACTCCCTTGTGCGATGCGCATGGCAAGATCACCCACTACATTGCGGTGAAACAGGACGTCACCCTGCGCAAGAAGACGGAGAGGGAACTCGCCCAAGTCCGCGCGGAGACCAAACGGCTTGCCCTGGTCGCAGAGAATACGACCAGCGCGGTGATCATCACCGACTCTCAAGGGCTTACCGAATGGGCTAACGCCGGATTTGCGTGCATTACCGGCTACGCGCTCGACGAGGTCCGCGGGCGAAAGCCGGGCGCACTTCTTCAAGGGGAAATGACCGATGAGGGCGCTGTCGCAAGGATGCGCCAGGCGATCGGCGATGGCCGGGGCTTTAAGGAAACGATTCTCAACTACACCAAAGAAGGCCAGCCTCTGTGGCTCTATATCGAATGCCAGCCGTTGCGCGATGCAGCCGGAACGCTAACCGGATTCATGGCAATCGAAGAGGACGTCACTCGACGCATCGCGGCAGAGTCTGCCTTGGAAGATCAGAGAAGAAACTTGCGAGCAATCAACGCCGCCCTGCTCGCCCTCGGCGATGACTACAAGGACAATCTCGACACGCTCACTCGCCTGGCCGGCCAAATCTTCCAGGCCGACTACGCCATCTACAACCGGCTGGAGGGCGAAATGCTGGTCGTCCAAGGCCAGTATCAGGCGCCATGCGATTACCCGGCAACGGGCCCTGCGCAGGGCCGTCCTTGCTGGGATGTGATCCGCAACGAGGATCACTTCCTCTTCGTGGAAAATCTTTCCGGCACTGCGTACAGGGAGACGGATCCGAACGTCTCGAACTACAGCCTTTCTGCCTACGTCGGGCAGGGTGTCACGGTCGAGGGAAAGACGATCGGCGCCTTGTGCGTCTTCTTCAGCCGTCCTTTTCAGTTGACTGGGACCCTGCGCGAATCCCTCTCGCTAATCTCCCAGGCGGTTGGACGAGAAGAATTGTTGGAATCGAATCGGCGGAAGCTCGATGCTCTTGCCAAAGAGCATGAAGCTCAGGGGACGCGCTTCTCGACCTTGCTGCTCAATATGGAGGCGGCGGTTCTGGTCGAGGATCACGAGCGGATCGTGACTTTCGCGAACCCGGCGTTTGAGAGAATGTTTGGAATCAAGGCCGCGGAAATTCGCGGCCTTTCCGGGGAATCGGTCACGTTGCGCGCAGCGGAGCTTTTCACAGAGCGACAAAGGTTCGTCGCATCCGTTCACGTCGCCCTCGCATCGGGCAGGCGTGCTCGCGAGGAACTTTTTGCCAGCCTCCACGGTCGCTACGTTTCGAGAGATTTCGTGCCCATCCAAGAGGGAACGACTCTTTACGGATATCTCTGGCTATATCGTGACATTACCAATCAGCGGCGCACCCAGATCATCCTCGAGATGATCGCCGAGGTCGGCAAAGCGGTGCTTCGCCAGCCTCTGAGCACTCCCGAGGCCTGGCAGAGTGTGGTGTCCGTCCTTGGAGAGAGACTTGGTGTCGATCGTGTCCTCGTTTACTGTCTTATTCGAAGGTCCCCCTACTCGCAAAGCTTCTTCTCAAGCATCGCGCAGTGGCACGGTCCGCGGGAATCCGCGCAACCGCATCCGCCGGAATCATTCCCGGTGACGGATGCTTCGGATTCGCCGCCCGCTTGGGTGGAGGAGCTTTCTGCAGGCAGGTGCGTCCTTCAGGGGATGCCCCGGTCGAATTCGGCAACAGTTCCTGTCATGTCTTCTGCCGGGTCGCTTCTCCGTGTGCCTCTGATTGTTCAGGGCCGGCTCTGGGGACCACTGTGCTTCGAACATTACGCCGAAGCCTACCACTGGAGCGATGAGGAGATCACCTTGCTCGAATCCGCAGCCAAGCTGATCAGCTCTCGTCTCGACCTCCAGGAATCTGAGCACGCCCTGCTCCAAGCCAAGGAGGCTGCAGACCTTGCCAATCGCGCGAAGAGCACGTTCCTGGCCACCATGAGCCATGAGATTCGCACGCCGTTGAACGCGGTAATCGGCATGACCTCCCTCCTGAGGACGACCGATCTTGACGAGCAGCAACACGACTACGTTTCAACGGTGGAGACCTCAAGTGAAGCCCTTCTCGACTTGATCAACGACATCCTTGACTACTCGAAAATCGAGGCCGGTCGCATTGAGGTCGAACACGCATCCTTCAACCTGGCCGAGGTCGTGGCTGAAACGCTCGAAATTCTCGCGCGGTCCGCGGAAGAAAAGCGCATTAAGCTTTCCTCGTTCATGGATGCTAGCTTGCCGTTCGTGATCATGGGCGACAGCACTCGCCTCAAGCAAGTGCTCATCAATCTGGTCTCGAATGCCATTAAATTTACCGAGAATGGCGAGATCCTGCTACGAATGGAGGATCAAACGCACGGCGACGTTCGGAGACTTCTCGTCGCGGTAATCGACAGCGGAATCGGAATTCCCCTTGCCGTGCAGGACAAGCTTTTCAAACCGTTCGTCCAGGCAGATTCCTCCATCACCCGCAGGTTCGGAGGCAGCGGCCTCGGCCTTGCGATCAGCCACCGACTGGTCGAACTCATGGGTGGGGAATTGAAGGTGGAGAGCGAGGTCGGAAAAGGGGCCACGTTTTCGTTCTCGCTACCGCTCACGGTTGGAGAGCCCGAGGCGTCGGCGGACGGTTCCGTCCTCAGGGCTTCCCTCGCCAATCGCCGCGCACTCATCGTGGATGACGATCCTACAAACAGGATATTGCTCGGCCGGCAGTTTCGACTCTGGGGAATGCAAGCGGTGGAAGCGGTCTCGGCAGACCAAGCGCTGGAATATCTTCGGTCTGACGATAGTTTCGATTGGGTGGTTACCGCCTGTCAAATTTCAGGCGTTGGCGAACTCGAACTTGCCCGCCGGTTCAAGGTGGCCGCCTCGTCGCGTAACGTGCCAATCATTTTGCTTAATTCGAGCACGGAGAAGCTTCCGGCCGAAGCAATGGGCTGGTTTGCCGATGTTCTCGCAAAGCCCATTCGACCAGACTTGCTTTGCGAAGCCATGGCGACGTCGCTTGACCTTGCAAGGCGGGACGCGGTCGGTGCGCAACAAACGGCAGATGGCGAACGCGGCAACCTGCGCATTCTGGTCGCGGAAGACAATCCGGTGAACCAGAAGGTCATTGAGATGATGCTTCGCAAACTGGGACTTTCCGCCCGAATCGTAAGCAACGGTCGGGAGGCTGTGGCGGCTGTGCGCCAGAGCGAATTCGACCTTGTATTCCTTGACGTGCAAATGGCGGTGCTCGACGGGCTCGGGGCCGCCCGCGAAATCCGCAAGCTCTATGAGGGAAAAACCCGGAGACCAGAGCTGATCGCGGTGACCGCAAACGCATTCAAAGAAGACGCCGAGGCATGCCTGGCTGCTGGAATGGATGCTTACATGGCGAAGCCCGTTACCCTCGAACGATTGCGGGGGGTCCTCGCCCGCCTGAGGCTGCACGCGGAATTCGTGGGCGGCGAGATCTAGGAGAGAGGCCGACTCTTCAGGAAAAGAATTTACAAAGGGCACATTCGTGCAACTCTACCTAGGAATAGGTCATGCCTCACGTGGCGAGAGATTTATACCAGAAATGCAGGGATTACAGGGACAGTGCCGACGCACGGGCTCAGGGGTTTTATCCCTACTTCCGCTGCATCGAAGAGACCCACGGTAACTATGTGATTTGCGAGGGCCAGCGCAAGATCATGATCGGCTCAAACAATTACCTGGGTCTCGCGCAGGACGAGCGCGTGATCGAGGCCGCGTGCGAGGCGGCGAGAAAATATGGCTCCGGCTGCACCGGGTCGCGGTTGCTCAACGGGACTCTGAAGCTGCACACGCAACTCGAAGAGGCGCTGGCTGATTTTCTGCAGCGTGAATCCGTGCTCCTTTTTTCAACAGGGTTCTTCGCCAACCAAGGTGCTCTCGCGGCACTCACTGAGGAAGGTGACGTGATCCTGTGCGATCGGGAGAATCACGCCAGCATCATCGACGGCTGCCAGTTCGCGCCGGCCAGGCTTGTTCCTTATCGTCACAACTCTGCTGTTTCATTGCGCAACCGCCTAAAACGGCAACCGCAAGAAGCGGGAAAGCTCATTGTCATGGACGGAGTCTTCAGCATGTCCGGCGACATCGCTGACCTCTCTTCGCAGCTCGAAGTCGCCAGGGAGTTCGAGGCGCGCGTTTTCGTTGATGAGGCGCACTCGCTAGGTGTGCTTGGCCCGCAGGGCCGCGGGAGCGTGCATGAGTTCGGAGTGAACGAGGATGTCGACATCGTCATGGGCACCTTCTCGAAATCGCTTGGATCGATGGGAGGGTTTATCGCGGGCAACGGCGAAATGATCGAATATTTGAAACATCGGGCTCGCTGCTTCATCTTTACCGCGTCGCTGGCGCCGGCGGTGGCCGGCGGCGTGCTCAGGGCACTCGAGATCATGCAGCAGGAGGCCGGGCGTATCGAAAAGCTCTGGCGCAACACGCGAAAGATGCATGAAGGCTTCAAACAAATCGGGTTCAAGATTGGAAACACTCAGACTCCGATCGTCCCTATCCTCATCGGCAGCGAGGCGAAAGCGTTCCTGTTCACGCAACGACTCTTCGAGGAGGGAATCTTCGCCACGCCGGCGATCTATCCGGCAGTTCGCTATGGCGAAGCGATCGTGCGCACCAGTTACATGGCTACTCATGCCGAGGAAGACCTCGACACCGTGCTTGAGATTTTTGCCAAGCTCGCGCGCGAGCTTGGCACCTTCGATGACCCTGCCTACGCGCGGACTGGAAAAAGAAAAGCGAATGTATTCGATTTCCGTTTGGACGAACGTGAGGAAGATCTTCGAGAGGTTGGTGAGGGCGTTGCCGGATCGAATGGACAGCGCGTTCGCTCAACGTTTTCCCGCTAGCGTCGAAACTCTCCCGCCGAACGTCGAGTCGATCAGCTCGACACTCGTCCACTGATTGCCTTTCTTGCGGAAAGAATGTACTCGATCTGCTACTGCAAGACCCGGAGGGAAAAAAACCACTTCGAGAGGCTGCCCGAAATGCTGCATGGAATGGACCCGGCGTTCATACCTCCCTTTCCTGGCAGTGTCGCCAAACATCTGTCACCGA
>DASTFP010000192.1:0-5579 GCA_035719865.1 Terrimicrobiaceae bacterium
GAAAAGCTGGACGCCGAATCGCTCCGAACATCTTCAAACTCAGCCGCAACCATAGAAATTTAGGGTATCGCGGCCTTCGGGGAATTTCAATCTGGAAGGGAACCGGGCCTCAATTTATCGATGGGCGCATGAAAAATCTGGTCGGCCATTTCAAAGGCCTTGGAGCCAAATTGTTCAAGTTGAAGGATACGCCTCATTCGATTGCCGGGGGAGTCGCGATCGGCGTGTTCATCGGGTTCACGCCGCTTTTTGGGATCAAGACACTTCTCTCCCTCGGCGCAGCCTATGCGCTGGGCTGCAACCCGATCGCGGCGGTGATTGCGGTTTCATTGCATGACGTCGTTACCCCCCTTTGGCCTGTGCTTCTCCGGCTGGAGTATGACATCGGATTCTGGCTGTTGAACAATCCGCATCATTTTCCTCCAAAAATGGAGATGGGCCACCTGCATGTCAGCGAACTGCTGAAGTGGACGACTTTCTTTCATGTCGGTTTGCCTCTCCTGATCGGTTCGCTCTTCCTGGCGGCTCCCGCAGCCTTGTTGTTCTATTTTCTCGTGCTTGGGATTCTGAAGGCACGACAATCTCGCGAGGGACGCGCAGCGCGATGAGGGGCATCCCGAAACCAGCTTTTCCCCTTGCGGGATGGAGGGAACTGGCTGTTAATCCGCCTTCCGCATGTCTTCTCAAATTCTTACTATTGGCCTGCCCTCGGGCAGCTTGATGGAGGCAACCATCGCCCTGTTCGCGAAGGCAGGATTTTCCATAACCGGGTCCAAACGCACCTATCGCCCTTCGATCGATGACACTGAGCTGGAAGTCCGGCTGTTGCGGGCCCAGGAGATTAGCAGATACGTTGAGCACGGGTATCTCGACGCGGGCATCACGGGTCGCGATTGGGTGGCGGAAAATGAGTCCGAAGTGCGCGAGCTTGCCGAGCTCTCCTTCAGCAAGGCCAGCGCCCGACCGACGCGCTGGGTGCTGGTGGTCCCGGAGGACTCGCCGATCCGCAGTGTGCGTGATCTCGAGGGGAAGCGAGTAGCGACCGAGGCGGTGGGATTGACCAGACGGTTCTTTGAGCGCGCAGGAGTGAATGTGGAGCTCGAGTTCTCGTGGGGCGCGACCGAGGTCAAGGTACCCGATCTCGTCGATGCCATCATCGACATTACCGAAACGGGTTCCTCCCTGCGAGACAACAAGTTGCGCATCGTGGAAACGCTATTGGAGTCGTTCCCCGTGCTGATTGCCAATAACAAGGCCATGGAGAATGATTGGAAGCGCACCAAGCTCGAGACGCTCACGCTTTTGCTCAAGGGCGCCCTCAATGCCCGCGACCTTGTCGGTCTCAAGATGAATCTCCGGGAATCGAACCTGAAGAATTTGCTTGAGGCCTTGCCCGCGCTCCGGAATCCTACCGTTTCGCCGCTGGCCCAGGCCGGATGGGTTGCTGTCGAGACGGTGATCGAAGAAAAGATCGTCCGCGAGATCATTCCAAGGCTTAAGGCGCTGGGTGCGGAGGGAATAATCGAGTATCCCCTCAACAAGGTTGTTTATTAGTTTAGGAGATTACAAAACTGCTCATGGGTTCACTGAAAAAGAAAAGAAAGGCGAAGATCGCGAAGCACAAGCGCCGCAAGCGCATGCGCGAAAATCGTCATAAGAAGCGTTTGCGCTACAAGTCGTAGGAGTTACAGTTTCCGGCATGAGCAGGAAGGGACGATTCGAGGCTGCCGGTTGCAGAGCTCGGCAGGTCTTCCTCCTTTGCGCGAGCGTGGCTCTCGGGCTTGTCGGGCTTTCGGCGCATGGCGCTGTCGCCGACTTGCTGCTCGACGATTCCCCGACTGCGGCGCGGGAGCTCGGTGCGAAGGGACAGCGGAAGGCCGACGCCCTGGCCTGGTTCGTCAACGGTCTTTTCGAGGAAGAGAGCGACGGGCCGGAAAAGGCCCTCGAGAGCTACCGGAAATCTCTCACCTTGGATCCGGGCAACTCCGACCTGGCCATCAAGGTGGCCTACGACTATCTGCGCCGTGGGGAGACGGCCGACGCCATTTCGGTGCTGAAGGACGCCGTCAAAGCCTCACCCAAAGAGACAGCTCCCTGCCTTGCTCTCAGTTCCATCTATCTGCGGCACCTTCACAAGCCGGAGCTGGCTGCGAAGTATGCCCAAACGGCCATAGAAATTGCGCCGAAGACCTTTGCCCCGTATGAATCGCTGTGGGAGGTCTACCTGTCGGGGGGCCAAGTGGCGAAAGCGGAGCAGGTGCTCGAGAAAGCCGCGCGTTCCAAGAGCACGGATTCCAGTTTCTGGCTTTCGCTCGCCGAGCTGAATAGCCGGAACGTTCTCCGTGATGGAGGAGCCACTCTCTCCGAGGTTGAGCTTCAGCGCGTCGGACGTCTGCTGGAAAAAGCGGCCACCTATGGCGAAAACGATCCGGCGGCGCTCAGCAAGATCGGCGATCTCTACGTCCTGACACGTCAAACTGAGAAAGCCCTCCCTTTCTACAAGAAGGTCGTCGAGCTGAGGCCGTCCTACCCCCAAATTCGAGAGAAGCTCGCAGGCAGTTTCATCGAGGCGGGACAGACGGACGCCGCAATCGAGGTGATCGAAGATCTGGTGAAGGTAAATCCCCTGAGCGTCGCGGCTTATGACCAATTGACGCAGCTCTACCTGAAGGCCGGCAACCAGCAGAAAGCGGTGGCTACTGCGCGGCAGGCGTTGCTGCTGGAGCCGCAAATGCTTCCCAGGCATCTCCAAGTCATCGATCTGCTTTTTAAGGAGAAGGAATACGCGAGCGCTGCGTCCGCACTGGAGGAGGCTCGCAAACGCTTTCCCCAAGCGGGCCTCCTGACCTATTATCACGGCGTGGCGCTCAGCCAGATCAAGCACCACGACGAGGCCATGCGCGCCTTCGAGCGGGCTCTGGTTGAGGCGGGCAACAGTCAGCCCGATCTGCTCAACGCCGATTTCTACTTCGACTACGGTGCCGCCGCCGAACAGGCCGGCCAGTACGTCAAGGCCACCGAACTATTCCGGAAGTCCATCGAGCTTGATCCCAACAACGCCGCGCGATCCTACAACTATCTCGGCTATATGTGGGTCGAGAGGAGCGAAAATCTCGAGGAAGCCGATCAGTTTATCCGTCGCGCGTTGGAATTGGAGCCGAACAACGGGGCCTACGTTGATAGTTTGGGCTGGCTCTACTTCAAACAGGGAAAATTCGAGGAGGCCCTCACGGAGCTCCTGCGCGCAGCAGAGTTATTGCCCGAGCCCGACCCGGTGGTATTTGAGCACATCGGAGATGCTTGCGACAAGCTGGGCAGAAGGGCTGAGGCGGTTTTGTATTGGCAGAAGGCGCTCCAGCTCAACCCGCAGGATAAGGACATCGGCGCGAAGCTGGACAAGGTTTCCGAAAAGGTCGCAAAGCAGCCTCAAACCAGGGCGCCGGCTAGCTCACAAACTCCAGGTCAGTAGTTGACGGGATCAACCCACTGGCAGCCGCTTCGCCCAGGAACATGCTCACGGCGGCTCGTCCGCGTTCACCGTAATCGAGGGTCAATTCGTTCACGTACATCCCGATGAAACGGTCCGCCAGCGGGACGTCCAATCCGCGGGCGTGAGCCATGCTGTGCGCGACAGCCGGGGCGCGATGTTCGAGGCCGTACTCGATGCTTTCGCGGAGGATGCCGCTGATCTCGCGCCGTATCGCGTGAGGAATGTCTTTGCGGATGACGTTTCCGCCTAACGGAAGGGGCAAGTTGCGGGTGCGTTTCCACCACTCTCCAAGATCCAGGACGCCGGCAAAGCCCTCCTGCGCATAGGTGAGCTGACCCTCATGAATGATCAAGCCTGCGTCCGCGCTCCCCGAGCGAACCGCGGCGAAGATTTCGTCAAAGGGGACCATGATATGGCGGAAATTGCGTCCGAGAAAAAGCTGGGCCGCGAGGAACGCGCTCGTCATCCGGCCGGGAATGGCGATGGTTCTCTCCAGCAGCCAGCGTTTCTTGACCGAGTCGTCCGCCTCTGAGAGTTCTTCGGCATTGGCGGAGATGAACATGGGTCCATAGCCGTCTCCCATGCTCGCCCCGCTGGGCAAGAGGGCATACTTGTCCAGGACATAGGCGAGTGCATGGATGGAAACGGCAGTGATGTGGAGTTCGCCGCGAGTTGCGCGTTCGTTCAGTGTCTGAATGTCCTGCAGAATGTGAGTGAAGCGGTATCCCCTCAGATCGATCTTGTTTTCTGCCATCGCGTAGAACATGAACGCGTCGTCCGGATCGGGTGAATGGCCCAGCGTCAGGGTGGTCGATTTCCAGTTAGGCATTGGAGCGCATGGAGAGGCGAGATTCGGGAATTAAGGAAGCAATTTCGCGGATCAATTGGGGTCCGCGATACACAAAGCCTGTATAGATTTGAACGAGGCTTGCCCCGGCGTCAAACTTCTCCTTTGCCGAAGCGGCGTCCATGACGCCTCCGGACCCAATGATGGGGAGCGAGGCGGCGGCTCCGAGGATTCGGAGAACCTTGTTGGCCGGTTGCAGGAGCGGTTCGCCGCTTAGACCGCCTTGTTCGTCGCGTTCTCCGGAGAGCGCGGAGTGATCGAGGGTGGTATTTGTTGCAAGCAGTCCAGTAACTCCCTCGCTCTCGCACAGGGCAGCGATCTCAGCAGTTTGGTCGTCGGGAAGATCCGGCGCGATCTTCACGAGCAGGGGCTTGCCAGGATCTTCCGCGCGCAGGACGCGGATGATCTTCCGCAGGCGGCTCGTTTCTTGAAGATCGCGCAGACCCGGAGTATTGGGAGAGCTGACGTTAATCACGAAGTAGTCTCCGAATCTGCTCAGCAGCCGGAAGCTGTGAAGGTAATCATCCGGGGCTTGGTCGAGCGGCGTCGCCTTCGACTTTCCCAAGTTGATCCCGACGGGAATTTTCGGCCATTTCCCCGCACGGCGGAGGCGATCCAGACGAGCTGACACCGCGCTGGCCCCGTCGTTGTTGAATCCCATCCGGTTAACGAGTGCATGCTGGCGAGGATAGCGAAACATGCGGGGACGCGGGTTGCCCGGTTGCGCGGCAGCCGTAATCGTTCCAATCTCGATGAAGCCGAAGCCGAGCGCCTCCCATCCGGGCAGCGCGATCGCATTCTTGTCCATTCCGGCAGCGAGGCCGACCGGATTAGGAAAATGGATGCCGAAGACGCTTCTGGACCTGGGGTGAGGGGCCCTGCCGCATAGCAGGCGCAGCCAGGCAGGCGGAAGGCGGGAGATTTGCCACAGGGCGAGATGGTGCGCTCTCTCGGCATCCATGCGGAAGAGAACCGGCCGCAGAATTGTGGTGTAATGCCTCACTTTCCAATGCAGAACTTGCCGAAGATCTCCCCGAGGATTTCCTCGATGTCCGTCGAGCCGACGACTTCGCCCGCCGCGTCGAGCGCCTCGCGCAGCGACACCGCGACGAGTTCGGGATCCGCTTGCCCGGAAATGCCTTCTTCGGCCTCCCGCAGCCGGAGGTTTGCGCGTTGAAGGCACGCCTGGTGCCGGGCGTTGATGGCTGCGAGCATGGGCGCCTCTGTGGGATGATCCCCGCG